>FR880209.1 GCA_000435195.1 Clostridium sp. CAG:169
GACCAGAGGATAAAGCCGGATAAAGGCAAGGATCCCCTCTTTTTGCTTTTCATCCATGCTGTTCCCCTCCTGTTACTACGCCTTTTTGGACTGGAGTTTCACCGCCAGCGTTTTGTCCAACATTTTGACACCGCACAGCATATCAATCGAGATGGTGTCGGTTTTCTTGGTGATGTCGTAGCCGTAGACAACACGCAGACCGAAGCCGTCGTAGTTTACGACCTCAGCTTTTGCGGCACCGTTTGGCAGAGCCAGAGGGCGGGTGACCAGTGCAAAGGCGTTTTTGTGGAAGGCAAGGTTCTGAATAATCTGTGAGCCGTCCTTCTGGACGTTCTGGTCCATGTAGGTATCAAAACCAAACTTTCTGCCGAGAGACGCTTCTCTCAGTGCAGTGCCGTTGTCGCCAACCTTGTCCGCCTCATGGAAGGTTCCCAGTTTCATAAAGGCAGCCTCGGTCAGAGGGTCGAGCACAAGTCGTCTGTCGCCCAGAGGAGCCTTTGCGGTGTTGAGCAGTGCGCCTGCATCCACAATCGGGTCGATGGCAGTCGGCAGAGCAGCCGGGTCACCGGCAACCGCAGTAACATCCTTGTACAGGCTCAGCAGCAGGGTATCAATCTTGTCGTTAAACGCCTGCATTGCCGGCACAAGAAACTGCTTGGAAAAGTCCTTGATGTCAAGGCTCATCTCTTTGGAGGTTACCGAGAAGGAGACATCCAGGTGGTGGTTCATCTTGATTGGCACACCGGTTTCGGTCGCTTCCTGAATCTCGATGGCGCTGGTAAATTCCTTTGCGACAAAGGTTGCCGGTTTGCGCACGGTGATGGTGTCGCCCACCCCTGTGACAAACTCATTAGAATAATCTCGGTGCACCAGTTTTGCCATCACAGCGTTGTTTCTCAGCACCATCAGGGCTTCTCTTGCAATAATGCTTGGGGTCAGTAATGTGTTTCCCATTTTCTTCTCTCCTTATTTTTATTTCTGTCTTGAGCGTTCTGCAATGTAATCTTCCATCGAAAGGCTGCCTAAATCCGCTTTACTATTGGGCGGCGTGCCTGCTGGTGGGGTGTATCCGCTGCCCGCAGGCTTTGTGGAGATGACATCTGCATACTCGGTTTTTGCAGCAGACACCAGATTGTCAAAATCCTTTGCCCTGCCGCTTTCGTCCAGCTCCAACGATTTTGCATCAAAGAGCTTGCTTGCCATTTCAAGCGCTTTTCCGCTCAGTCCGGCAGAGGTCAGGACTTCCTTGGCCGCCTTTGCTTTGGCTGCCTTGGTTTCCTTTTCGGTCTGCTCGGTTTTAAAGTCCTCAAACTGCTTCTTGAGGGCTTTGTACTCCTCGCTGTCCTCCACCTTGATTGGTTCCGGTTTGTGGTTTTTAAGAGCTTCTTGGATTTTCTGTCTGGAATGTTCTTCTTTCTCAGAGATATGCTCTTGCATCAGAGCATCTTCCAGTTCCTTCGGAAGCTCAACGCCGCTCTGCTTTGCGGCAGTTCTGACAAATTCTCTTGTAAATGCCATTTGTTTCATCCTTTCTGTTTTTGGGTATAAAAAAACCGCCCTATGAAGGACGGTTTGATTATTGAATTTAGGATTATAACAGATTTACTTTTCCTTCTTCAATCGCTTTTTCTAACTGTTTCATTATTTCTTCTTGCCTTTGTATATCTTTGGGATCAGTCGATTCTTTTGCAACAATTACTCCTCCTGGAGCCCAATCACTCATTCTTGCAAGAAATTTATCGTGATCGTTCAGTTGTTCATACATTTTTATTTGTTCATCTTTCGACAAAGTCAGAAACTCTTTAAAGGTTATCATGATATTTCCTTTTTCCTGTATTTCAGTCCGTTTGCACAAGGCGTTTCGGGGTCTTTATCCACTTTATTGCGATGCTCTTTGGTGGTTCCATCTGGAAACGCAGCGCACTTAGCAAATCCCCAATAGTGAACACAACTATTACATCTTCGCTGGCGAACACCAGGATACATAGAAATTCTAACTCTAAACTTATCATGCTCTGACAGTTCTTGATAGCGTTCCCCTTTTTCTTTTTCTGACAGACGGCTCCATTCCTCATATGTTAGATTTCTTTCAGCCACAACCTATTGCCCTTTCTCTTAACAATCTCAAATTCACACTCTCTTGGAAACAAAATTTCCTGTTCTTGTTCATTATATGTGCGAATATCTCTCGGGGTCACCCCCTGTCAAACCATCGGCGTGTGGACGGGTACGAAATCTTCCACCTCGAATCCCCTTTTTATCTTATTAACTGCCTCTAAAGAATCTCAAAATCAACTTCACCTATCAGCTCTTCCAAAGATTTTCCGTGAAAAAAGCTATCAGTCATTACTGTTTCTATATCCTTGTATTCTTTTGTCTCACTCCCATACCATGCTTGAAATGTTGGTATAAAGTCATTCACCCTTGATGTAATTCCTGCACTTTTCCCACGATAGGAAAATACAACTTCATTACAACAATCAGATAGAATTTGCTTTAAAATTTGCTTTGTCATAAAATATCTGTATTCTCCTTTCTTTCTTCTTCACTCAGTTCTCTTATAGTTGCACAAATTCTTTTAAGG
>FR880210.1:0-5994 GCA_000435195.1 Clostridium sp. CAG:169
GTATCCGGCAAACAGCTGCGGCTCCATCTCTCCGGTCGCAGTGCGCATCTCCAACAGAGAAAATCCGCGCCAGTAAACGCGGTTTTCTTCATCCAGCAGGATATTTTCCGGGCTGATGCCCTGATGGGTGATTCCTTTTTTATGCAGGGAAGAAAGGCTGTTGTACAACGGCAGCAGGTATTTTTTCGCACGGCACCAGCACTGACGTCCGCCTGATTGTCTGAGTGTCTCCTCAAGGGTGCTGACTTGCAGATGCTCGCTTGCCACATAAACGGTGGCATTCTGCTCAAACAACTGAACAATGGGGATAAGGCAGCTGTTCTCCTTCTCCTGCTGCAAAATGCGGTAGAGGTCCTGAAAGGAGGCACGAAAATATTTGAACTCGGTGGCGTGCCCTGCCAAAGGCTGCAGAGCATCCGCATCATCACAGCGGCAGGCAATACCCGCAGGGAAAAATTCCTGAAGCTGCACCACATCCCCTACGATGCAATCCTGTGCAAGATAGAAAATCCCCTCTCCATTGCTTCCAAGACAGCGCACAATGCGATACTCTCCCACACGGCTGCCTTCCTCAAGCGGTCGTCGTTCTGCCTGCGTATTTTCGTTCATCTGCCTTCTCACCTCCCTGCACTCCTATTATTGTAGCACCACTATAACAGTATTGCTCAAAAATGTCAAGTCATCATGCCGCTTTCCCGCTGAAAAAGGAAAAAATTTCAGAGTATCTTTACAATTCAACTGCCAACATCACCCCAAAAGCTGTCGGTTGCTGTCCGCTTTTCTTTCTTCCTGTACTCCATCTGTCTCCCGTGCGATTTCATCCTCGATGCACACCTTGTACAGCGCTGCCTGTTTTGCACCTGTCTGCTCCAGCAGCGCTTCCAGCAGGACCATCTGGTAAAATACCCGCTGCGGGAACACCTCGTCGGCAGCGTGCAGGGCGCTCAGCCAGTGCAGGGAAGGATTTCGCAGCAGCCGCTCTAATTCAAACAGAATTTCCCGGTCGAGGGTCACCTCCTGGAGACTGCCGGCATTTGCACTGACACACAGAGCAAACCGGCGCAGGCTGTCCAATCCGCCGATGCACAGCCTCTCTTCGCCTGCCGGTCTGCCGGCTGCTCCTTCGCGCAAGATTTGTACTGCCAGCTGACACAGATTTTCCTGCTCTGTCCGGTCTCCCACCAGCTTGGAGCAGCGCTCCCACAGCACCCTCCATCCCAATGGTACACTGTACCACTCCATGGCATCTGCCTGCTGCCCGGGAAAAAAAATCTGGGTGCTCAAATCCCCGCTGTGTGCGCCGATTGTGATTGGCTGCCTGGACTGCACCTGTAAGACGCTTGCTGCCGCCCTTGCCTGCCTGCCGCCACAAGCCGCACGCAGCTGCACCCCTGTCGGCAAACGCTGCTCCAACCTCTGCCGACAGCCCTCTTCATAGCGCAGCACCCCATATCCCCAGAGGGTCGTGCTGCTGCAAAACAGCTGCTGTGCCAGCTGCGCCAGCCCTTCTGCTGCCTGCACGGTTTTGTCCACATCCAGACTGCCCTGTTCATTCAAAAAATCCTCTTGCACCTGCCTTCTCAACAGGCAGTAGCTTCCTTCCTGCACGCTTTCCTGCACCGACAGCACCATCCGGTCGGTGTACAGTCCGATGTTTGCCCTTCTCATCAATCCAAAAAGCCTCCTTCGCATCATGCTGCCGTTATTCTTTCCATTTCCCGGTCTTTTTAATCAGCAGACGTTCCTGCTCCGTTTTCATTTGCCAAGGATTGTGGTATGATATTCTTACTTTGATGTTATCTTTTGCTCCACAGAAAGGAAGGCTCATACAATATGAAGGTCCTGCTTACCGCCCTCAATTCCAAATACATCCATACCAATCTGGCTGTCCGCTACCTGAAGGAATATGCCGCACAGTACGGCTACGGCTGTGAAATTGCCGAATACACCATCAACCAGCATCTTCCCGACATCCTTGAGGAGGTCTACCGCCGCTCGCCGGACGTCCTGTTGCTGTCCTGCTACATCTGGAACATCGGCATGATGATGGAGCTTGCTGAGGAGTACCGCCGCATCTACCCGCAGACCATCATCCTAGCCGGTGGTCCCGAGGTCAGCTACAACAGCGCACAGCTTTTGCAGGAGCAGCCTGCCTTGGACGGCGTATTGTGCGGAGAGGGGGAAACCGCCTTTTTGGAATACCTGCGCTTTCTCAATGGAGAGCTGCCCATCGAGCAGGTACACTCGCTGTGCTGGCGGGATAAAAACGGAACGATCCAAAGCAATCCTGCCGCCGAGCTGATGGACATGGCGCAACTGCCCTTTCCCTATCCCGACATCGACCAGCTTAGCGGGCGCATCCTCTACTTCGAGTCGATTCGCGGCTGTCCCTTCCGTTGCAGCTACTGCCTGTCCTCGGTTGCCGGCAGGGTGCGCTATCTTCCTTTGGAATTGACCTTCCAGCGCCTCCAACGCTTTCTGGATGCCAGAGTACAGCAGGTCAAATTTGTGGACCGCACCTTCAACTGCTCCAAAGAGCACGCAATGGCAATCTGGCGCTATCTTGCCGAGCACGACAACGGGGTCACCAACTTCCACTTTGAGCTGACCGCCCATCTGATTGACCAGGAGATGATCGACTTTCTTTCCACCGTGCGGCAGGGACTGTTCCAGTTTGAAATCGGCGTGCAGTCTACCAACCCCGATACCATCCGTGAGATTCGCCGCACTACCGACACCGAACGACTTCTTGCCATCTGCCGCCAGCTGGACAAGCCCAAAAACATCCACCTGCACCTCGACCTGATTGCCGGTCTGCCGTATGAGGATTTGGAGAGCTTTGGACGCAGCTTCGACACCGTCATGCAGATTCGCCCGCAGCAGATGCAGCTTGGATTTTTAAAGGTACTCAAAGGCTCGCTGATGGAACAGAAGGCACCGGAGTATGGGCTGGAGTACAGCCGCCGTCCGCCCTTTACCTTCATCCGCACCCGATGGCTCGATTATCCGCAGCTGCTCCAGCTCAAAGAGATGGAGTCGGTGGTGGAGGACTACTACAACAGCGGACTGTTCGGCAATCAAATCGAATGGATGCTCTCGCAGGAGGTTTCTCCCTTCTCCTTCTTCCTGGATTTTGGCGCCTGGAAGGTGGAACATCAGCTGCATCTGATTCCACAGGGAATTGCCGAGCGCTGTACCACCCTTTGGGATTACTATTTTTCCCGCTACCCTGAGCGCGCCGAACAGGAGGGACTGCTGCACGACCTGTGCCTGTTCGACCTGTGCCTGCACACCAAGCCGCAAAAGCTGCCCGAACGGGTCACCACTCAGGCAAACCTACCCTACCGCGAAGCAATTCGCGCGCTGTTTCGTAACGAAGCACAGCTGCGCTGCCTGTTCGGAGAAGAAAACTTCCTTCAGCACAGCCGTCAGGCGCACCTTCAGGTCTTTTCCTTTGACCCGCAAACCCGTCAGCCGCGGCTGTGTGCCATGCTGTTTGATTATCACCGCCGCGACCTGCTGGGCAGGGCAAAGGTCACCGATGTCAGCGACTTGATTTTATAATAAGAAAAAGTTATTTTAAATTGTATCGTTGCTTCGGCAGTTTTCCTCTTGTTTTCTTTTTGAAATATGGTATTATTGTACTGATTTCCTTTTTTGTAGTATACAGTTTCTATGAGAACATTTTGCATCTTAAACGAATTTTTCGTCAAAATTATAGTATATTCTCCAACTTTTCCGGCAAGTCTGGTAAAAACGTTCATTTTTGTTCTGCTTTTCAGAAAAAGTGTCAGTTTGTGCTGGAATTTTTGCACAGTTTGTGATATGATTACAGTATAGATGTGAATTTTACCAAATCAAGATAATCCGTTTAAGCAAATTTACCGTGAATCAATCTTTATCATACAGGAGGAAGTGCTGTGAATAATACCGGTTTCTCAAAAGGTGACATTCTGGTCCCCAATGTTGAAAATATGACTGCGTGGAGTGTCATTGCTTGTGACCAGTACACCTCCCAGCCGCAGTATTGGCGCGAGGTGGAAAAGTTTGTGGGAACCAAACCTTCCACCTTAAACATGATGGTGCCGGAAATCGACTTCACCAGCACCGACCTGGAGCAGCACATTGCCTCCGTTAACCGCGCCATGCGCACCTACCTGCGCCGACATCTGTTCAGCGAGGTACACGATTACATCTACACCCGCCGTATCCTTTCCAACGGCAAGGTCCGCTGCGGACTGATCGGCGTCATCGATCTGGAGCAGTATGAATTCAATCCCGGTTCCCGCACCACTGTCCGTGCGACCGAAGGGGTCATCCAAAACCTTATCGAGCCAAGACTGAACATCCGCGATGTCGCTCCGCTCGAGGTGTCCCACACCATGCTGCTGATTGACGACCGTGAAAATGCCGTCTTTGCTCCGCTCGAGCAGCAGACCCAGCAGATGCAGCAGCTGTACTCCTTCGATTTGATGAAGGACAGCGGCAGCATCAGCGGCTATCTGGTTACCCCGCAGCAGTCCGAGCACATCGACCGCACACTTTCTTCCCTTGCCAACATCGACTGGATGGAAGAAAAATACGGCATCACCGACAAGGGCATCCTGGTCTATGCAGTAGGCGACGGCAACAACTCGCTGGCAACTGCCAAGCTGCACTATGACAACCTCAAGCGCACCCTCTCCCCGCAGAAGCTGCAAAATCATCCTGCACGCTACACCTTAGCAGAGATTGTCAACCTCAACGACCCATCCTTCGACTTTGAGCCAATCAACCGAATGGTGTTCGGCGTAGATACCGCAAACTTCCTGCATCAGCTCAGCCGGATGCACCGCATCTCCTTCACGCCGCAGGAAGGTCAGCAGTATTTTGACTGCGTCATCGGCAACGAAACCACCCGCATCTGGATTGCCGACCCATCCTCCAACGTGGTCACCGGCACCGTACAGAATTTTATCGACCACTATATCCGCGAATTTTCCGGCAAGGTGGACTATGTCCATGGGGAAACCATCGTGCGCAAGCTGGCAGCCCAGGTGGACAACATCGGCATCCTCTTCCCGCCAATTCCAAAGCAGTCGCTGTTTGAAACCATCCTGATTGACGGCGCCCTGCCGCGCAAGACCTTCTCGATGGGTACCGCAGCAGACAAACGTTTCTATCTGGAATGCCGCAAAATCAAACCGTAAAATCATCCTAATCCCCGAGTCTGCGACTCGGGGATTTTTTTATCCTCCAAAAATTCCGATTGATTTTTTCTATTTTCCCTCGCTTGTACTGCTTCACCATCCATGATAAAATAAAATCAGGAACCATCAACAGGAGATGGTCCCTGCCGTATCGAATCAATCAAGGGGGATTTTGTATGGAATATGAAGGTCAAATCTGCCGTCCGCCGATGGAACGCTCCTCTTATATGCTTCCCGTAGCGGTAGGCTGCTCTTACAATCGCTGTACCTTCTGCACGCTGTTCAAGCACCTTCGTTACAGACCCCTGCCCATAGAACAGGTGGAGCAGGAGCTCAAGCGGGTCAGCGCAGCAGGAGGCAATCCGGTGCAGATCTTTTTGGGCGACGGCAACGCCTTTGGCATGGAAACCGACCATCTGCTGCACATCCTGGAGCTGATACACTGCTACTTTCCCGGCTGCCGGATGGTCAATATGGATGCCACCGTCACCAACATCAGCCAAAAGTCGGACAAGGAGCTGCGCCTGTTGTACGACCAGGGGGTACGCAGGCTCTATCTTGGCATCGAAAGCGGGCTGGACGATGTGCTTTCCTTTACCAAGAAGGACCACAACCTCCAACAGGCGTACTGTCAAATCGAACGGATGAAAAACGCCGGCATGATTTTCAACGCCCACATCATGACCGGCATTGCCGGAGCGGGCAGAGGAACGGAAAATGCACAGCAGACCGCCCTGTTTTTTAACCGCACCCAACCGGAACGCATCATCAACTTTTCTCTTTTCCTCAACCGGCGCGCGCCGCT
>FR880210.1:6048-11498 GCA_000435195.1 Clostridium sp. CAG:169
ACTCCCGCCAGCGAACTGGAAAATCTGATGGAGGACCGTCTGCTGGTTTCCCTGCTTCAGGTCCCCGGTCTGCACTACGATGGAATGCACGATATGCTCAAGGTCCGTGTGCGCGGAACCCTGCCGCAGGACCGCGAAAAGATGCTGAAAAAATTTGATGAAGCTATCTCCCACTGGCAAACACAACCGCCGGTCTACGCTGTTTTAGGAGAGGAACACACCTTTTCCAGCAACGAGATTTCCACCGACCAAAGCGCATAACAAAACACAAAAAAAGGACATCTCCTATTCGGAGATGTCCTTTTTTTACTGAATTTTTTACAGATTACAGGATGTCGTATGCGCCGTCGCACTGTGCTACAACTGCGCTGTTGTAGAACGCTTCCATGCCTGCGATCATATAATCGAGGTCAAGCACACCGGCTGTTTCATAGCTGGAATGCATTGCCAGCTGCGCCATACCGATGTCCACGGTGTTGAGGGAAACGTGGGTGTTTGCAATGTTGCCCAGAGTAGAACCGCCTGCAACGTCCGAACGGTTGACAAAGTGCTGGTACGGTACGTTCTTTTCTTCGCACATCTTCTGGAAGATTGCCGAAGAAACTGCATCGGTGGTGTACTTCTGGTTTGCGTTGTGTTTAATTACGATACCCTCGTTGAGATAAACCGGGTTGGTCGGGTCGGAGATTGCCGGATGGTTTGGATGCAGTGCGTGTGCGTTGTCTGCCGACAGCATGAAGCTGGAAGCAACTGCGGTGTGATACTGCTCCTCGGTGCGTCCCAGGTTTTCATTGATGCGGTGCAGAATGTCATACATAAAGGTGGAGTTTGCGCCCTGCTTGGTGCTGCTGCCAACCTCTTCGTTGTCAAAGATGGCGCAGACCGATATGCTCTGGCTGTTTTCTCCCTTCAGGAATGCCTTCAGAGAGGAGAATGCACATTCCAGGTCGTCCAGTTTTGCACAGGACATATACTCGTTGTGCGCACCCCATACAGTAGGAGCGGTGCGGTTGTACAGGAACAGGTCGGTGGAGATGATGTTCTCCTCTGCGGTTCCGCAAGCCTCTGCAACCAGCTTATTGAAGGTGTCCTTGGAAGCAGCATCGCCGTACAGCGGCAGGAGGTTGACCTGTGGGTTGTATTTCATACCGTCGTTGACGGTGCGGTCCATGTGGACAGCCAGATTTGGGATGACCAGCAGGTCGCGGTCGATGTTGAGCAGTTTAGTTGCAACACCGGTTTCGGTCTTGACCAGCGCACGACCGGCAATCGACAGCGGACGGTCAAACCAGGTGGAATAAATCATGCCGCCGTAGCGCTCGGTGTTCAGCTGAACATATTTGCCCTTGACCATCTGCTCCGGGTGATCTTTGATCTTGAAGGTCGGGGAATCGCTGTGGCTGGCAACGATGTGGAAGGATTTGAAATCTTTGGTTGGAACCTTGAATGCGATGACAGAGGAAAGATTGCGGGTCACAAAGTATTTTCCGCCCTCTTTAATCTGCCAGTTTTTGTTTTCGCACAGCTCCTCAAAGCCTTGCTCGGTCAGCTGTTTTTTTACATTTTCGATGACATGAAAACAGCTTGGGGACTGCTGAATAAAGTCGAATAATTCCTGTACGTGCTCTAAAGCCATAAGAATCTTCCTTTCCGGTATTTTATCATAATCTGAACAAAACAATGGTAGTAAAGACCTTCCCCTCAGTAAAAATTGCCGAAGTTCCAGACAACTTCATTATAAAAGGTTTCCCCTTTTCTGTCAACAGCGACTTGAAAGTAAACGGCAGAATTTCCCGGCTGTCAAACAAACAGAGAAATGCCGCCTTCCGGTTTTGGCTTTGCAGCGCAGCCGGAAGACGGCATCTCTCACAGGATGGATTTTCTATCAAATGGTAAACGGGAAATCAATTTTATCTTTTTTGGGAAATGATGCTCGCTGCCAGTGCGGACACAACTGCTGCCGCTGCTGCCAGTGCCAGATAGTCCTCGGCTCCGGTGTCCGGGTTTCCCTTCTCCGCACCGCCTGCCTGGTAGTCCTGATTTTCGGCATAAGAGCCATTCTGACCGTCATTTTGACTGCCACTCTGGCTGCTCTGGTTATTCTGGTTGGTATTCTCCGAAGGAGCCTGCTGGGTGCCGGCAAAGCTTTCATCCACCAGTGTGCCGTCTGCAATCGCCTTGTCGGTGATGACAAATCTGCCCAGGTTTTTGGTCTGGAAAGAAAGGGTCTGCGCATCCAGATCGACCGTTGCATCCAGCTGGTGCAATCTTCCCTGCAAATAACGGTAGACATAGAACTGACCATCAAAATCCTCCATCTCCTCCGACAGGTCGATGGTCATGGTGCCGGTAAAATCAAATGCCGGTCCGCCCGGGAAGGAGATGTATTTGAAATTCTGGTCCTCAAACTTGGAGGACACCTCCTTGATGGCGCGCTCGTTGTGCAGCAGATTGAGCGATTCCTGACCGGAAACCCGCACCTGATAGCTCCACAGACCATTGGTAAAGGTCACCTTGCCGCCGTCGGCAGCTTTGTCCAGCTGTTCAAACTGCTTGGTAGTGATGACCGGAGCGTCCGCTGCAACAAAGACCGAGCCGCCGTCCTCTACATCTGCCAGCGCTTCATCAGGGATGGTTGGATAACCCACGGTCATCTCCGCCTGCACGCTTCCCACGGCTTTTCCGTTGGAGCGCTTGACCGCCTTGACCGTTCCTTCCACTTCGGTCTGTGCAGTCGGCCAGCCTGCCTGTGCGGTCACCTCCAGCTGATAGCGGTCGCCTTCCTTCTCTACCTCAAAGGACGAGAGGACCGAACGTCCGTTTTTGGTTTCTGCACGCAGCCGCAGGTCCTCCAGATGCTCGTCGGTCAATGGGACCAGCTTGCCGTCCTCCTGCTCCAAGTAGAGCGGATAGGTGTAGCTCTGACCCGGCTGGATGAGCTGTTCAAAGGTTTCTTCGCCAAAGCTGAGTTTGAGCGACTCGTCCGACATCACGTTGACAGCATCTGCCTGTCGTGCAAAGGCGGTCACGCTCATGGCAGACATCGCGCAGGCTGCTAAAAAGATGGATACAAATTTTTTCATGGTAATTCCTCCTGAGAATGTTTGATTTACTTTTGTCCTGTCGTCTGTGTCCTGACGCTATTATAGATGTCGTACTTTCTTTTTTCAACCGGTGGATTCTTCCAGCCTCGCCCTTTCGATTGTGCAATATATCTTTCTTTTTGATTTTCTTAGTCCTGTTTTTATGCTGTTTGCTCTATTTTCAGAAATTGGATGATTTTTTAAATACTTTTTCCGGTTTTCCTGCCAGCAGCTGCACCTGTATACAACCGCTGGCATCACCGGTGCATCTTTCCACCGGTCTGCTTCTGCCGTTTTGCCTGCTCCCGATGCAAAAGGCGTGCTGCAAAGACCAGTTTTGCCGCCTGTCGGGCATCTCCTTTCAAAATACAAATCATCAGTATATGCTGCTTGCTGCGCTTTGTTTCCTGCGTACAGGCACAAAATCCCCTTTCCTCCATAAGCTGTTAGCAGGCATAAGCCTTACCGCACCGATAAAAAAACAGTTGGGATGTTTAACCGCACCCTTTGCCGGTTACAATAACAGGGAAGCAAAAT
Source organism: Clostridium sp. CAG:169 (assembly GCA_000435195.1). Taxonomy (GTDB): domain Bacteria; phylum Bacillota; class Clostridia; order Oscillospirales; family Ruminococcaceae; genus Negativibacillus. Next base: position 9,669 of record FR880210.1, read on the forward strand.
CCAACAAAATCTCGGAGTGTGATCATTGTGAAACGTGGAGATATTTACTATGCGGACCTGAGTCCTGTGGTCGGCTCGGAGCAGGGCGGTGTGCGACCGGTACTTATCGTGCAAAATGACATCGGCAACCGCTACAGTCCAACGGTCATCGCTGCTGCCATCACCAGCCAGACCGATAAGAACAAGCTGCCCACCCACATCGAGCTGGACTGCAAACGCTGCGGGCTTTCCAGAGATTCCATCGTGCTGCTCGAGCAGATTCGCACCATCGACAAACGCCGTCTGCGCGAAAAGATGGGTTCGCTGGATGCCGGTGCAATGTCGCAGGTCAACAAAGCCCTGTCCATCAGCTTTGGGCTGGGAAAAAACCGCTGACATCCGGCTTTCGGATGAGCGTGCTGCCCGACTTTAAAAAAGATTGACCAAAAAGAGTTGCATTTTTCACTGGAGAGATGTATAATGATACCACAATCAAAAATCGACAGGGGAGCTTGTACAGCAGGCTGAGAGGAAGTAATCGAACTTCGACCCTTTAACCTGATGCGGATAATGCCGCCGTAGGAAGTTTGCAAACTTGCTGTTTTAAACGGAGACACCCAATCGGGCGTCTCCGTTTTTTTTGCGTTCCAAGGCGCCTTGCTCCTCTGTCGAACCCATTAAGGAGTGGTCATAATGAAAAAAACAAACATCCGTAAACTGTCCATCGCAGGCATCTTCTGCGCAGTTGCCGTAGTCGGCAGCTTCTTCTCCTTCCCGGTCTTTGCCAGCAAATGTGCGCCGGTGCAGCACATGGTCAACATCCTGTGCGCGGTGCTGCTGGGTCCCTGGTATGGGGTCGGGGTCGCCTTTTGCGCCAGCCTGCTGCGCAACCTGCTGGGTCTGGGCAGCTTGATGGCATTTCCCGGCAGTATGTTCGGCGCACTGCTGTGCGGCATCACCTTCTCCAAATGCAAAAAAATCATGCCTACCCTGCTGGCAGAGGTGTTCGGCACCTCCATCCTGGGCGGACTGTGCGCCTACCCGGTTGCCATCCTGCTGATGGGACAAAGCGCAGGCGAGGTTGCCTTTTATGCCTACATCATCCCCTTTTTGGTGTCCACCGCCGGCGGAGCAGTTCTGTCGGGCATTTTGCTGTACACCTTGCAGCGGGCAGGCGTTTTAAAGAATATGCAGGCACAGCTTGCCCGATAAAGGGAGGTCGCTATTTTGCTTTCCACCTGTCTTGCCAATCTGCGGGAAAAATCCCCGCTGGTTCACAGCATCACCAATTTTGTCACCGTCAATGACTGCGCGAATCTCCTGCTTGCCTGCGGCGCACGTCCCATCATGGCAAGCGACCCGCAGGAGGCAGCCGAAATCACCGCTGCTGCCGATGCGCTGAACATCAACATCGGCACACTCAACCATCTGCTTGTCCCTGCCATGTTGGATGCCGGTCGGACTGCCAACCGGCTTGGCATCCCGGTCCTGCTGGACCCGGTCGGGGTTGGAGCTTCCTCCCTGCGCAGGCAGACGGTTGCACAACTGCTCAAAGAGCTGAAGTTGACCGCCATCCGCGCAAACGCTTCGGAAATCCGTGCGATTGCCCGATTGGAGCAGGCACAGCCCAGCGGTTCCAGCGCCGGTGTGGATGCGCTTCCCAGTGACCTTGTCACAAAAGAGCAGCTTGGGCAGAATATCAAGCTTGCCAGACAGTTGGCAGAAAAACTTGGCTGCATCATCCTCCTGACCGGTCCGGTGGACATCGTCACCGATGGGAAAAAGGCGGTGTGCATCTACAACGGACACCCGATGATGAGCCGCATCACCGGAGCCGGCTGCCAGCTGTCC
>FR880210.1:11558-16391 GCA_000435195.1 Clostridium sp. CAG:169
CCCGATTCCCCGCTGGATGCCGCCGCTGCTGCCGTCTGCACTATGGGACTGTGCGGGCAGCTCGCCTTTGAGCGAATGAAGCCCGGCGACGGCAATGCCAGCTTTCGAACTTATTTGATTGATGCCGTCTTTTGTATGACTCCCGAACAACTGCAAAGAGGTGCTGATTATGAAATTCGATAGAAATTCCCTACTGCTGTACGCGGTCACCGACCGCAAATGGACCAGCCCGCAGGTCAGCCTGTATGACCAGGTCTGCGCTGCCATCGACGGCGGTGTCAGCTGTGTGCAGCTGCGTGAAAAGCAGCTGGATGAATCCGATTTCCTTGCACAAGCCCGGCTCATCGGCAAGCTCTGCCGCGCCCGTCGGGTCCCCTTCATCATCAACGACAATGTGGAGCTTGCCCTGCGCTGTCAGGCAGATGGTGTCCACATCGGTCAGGACGACATGGATGCACAGCAGGTGCGCAAGCGCATCGGAGGACAGATGATTCTCGGCGTTTCGGCGCACAATGTTGAGGAGGCACGCACCGCCTTTCAAAATGGCGCGGACTATCTGGGTGCGGGCGCTGTTTTTTCCACCTCCACCAAAAACAACGTCACCACCCTCCCGCTGGACACCCTTCGGGAAATCTGCTCCTCGGTCGAGCTGCCCGTTGTTGCCATCGGCGGCATCGACCATAGCAACATCCTCAAGCTCAAAGGCACCGGTGTTGCCGGAGTTGCAGTGGTATCCGCCATCTTTTCACAGCCCGACCCCTGCCAGGCTGCCCGAGAGCTTGTCACGCTTTCCCGACAGATCATCCAATAGCCAAACCAGCGACAGATTGGGGGCACCACCTTCTGCCGCTTTATAAAAAAATAATGCTACAAAGGAGAATGACCCATGAAAACAGCATTATCCATCGCCGGAAGTGATTCCAGCGCAGGCGCCGGTATTCAGGCTGACATCAAAGCCATGACGATGAACGGTGTATATGCCACCACGGCAATCACCGCACTCACCGCGCAAAACACGACCGGCGTTCGAGCCATCATGGAGGTCACTCCGCAATTTCTTGCCCAGCAGATTGACGCAGTCTTTGAGGACATCCGTCCCGATGCCGTCAAAATCGGGATGGTTTCTTCCCCCGAGCTGGTGAACACCATTGCGGAGCGACTGCATTTTTATCATGCGCAAAATATCGTCGTCGATCCGGTCGTTGTTGCGACCAGCGGTTCGGTCCTTGCCCGTTCCGAAGCAGTCAGCCTGCTCAAAAGCGTTCTTCTGCCTATGGCGACGGTCATCACCCCAAACATTCCCGAAGCACAGCTGCTTTCGGGAATCGAAATCCACTCCTCTCAGCAGATGCAGCAGGCTGCCCGCATCATCAGCGAGGAATGTGGGTGCGCAGTCCTGTGCAAAGGCGGTCACAGCGTCAGCGACGCAAATGACCTGCTGTATGCCGACGGAGAAGCCACCTGGTTTTACGGCAAGCGCATCCAAAATCCCAACACCCACGGCACCGGCTGCACCCTTTCCAGCGCCATTGCCGCCCACCTTGCTTTGGGAGAGGATTTAAAAACCGCCATCCAAAAATCCAAGGAATATATCTCGCAGGCACTTGCTGCCATGCTGGACCTTGGTCACGGAAGCGGTCCGTTGGACCATGCCTTTATTTTGAGGAAAGACTTGCTGCAATAGAAAGGAGAACAAAACAATGGAACGAAATTACACAACACAGATGGACGCCGCCCGCCGCGGCATAATCACCCCGGAGCTGGAGACAGTCGCTCGCAAGGAGCAGATGCGTGTGGAGGAGCTTTTGCCGCTGGTTGCCTGCGGTAAGGTGGTCATCCCTGCCAACCGCCTGCACACCTGCATCGACCCGGAGGGCATCGGCTCGATGCTTCGCACTAAAATCAACGTTAACCTGGGCGTTTCCCGCGACTGCAAGGACTATGATGTCGAGATGCAGAAGGTAAACTCTGCCATCGAAATGGGCGCAGAAGCCATCATGGACCTGTCCAGCCACGGAAACACCCAGCCCTTCCGCCGCAAGCTGACCGCAGAATGTCCTGCCATGATCGGCACTGTGCCGGTTTACGACAGCGTCATCCACTACCAGAGGGATTTGGACACCCTGACTGCGCGGGACTTCATCGACGTGATTCGTCTACACGCAGAAGACGGTGTGGATTTTGTCACCCTGCACTGTGGTATCACCCGCAAGACCATCGACCAGATTCGCAAGCACAAGCGCAAAATGAACATCGTTTCCCGCGGCGGCTCCCTGGTCTTTGCCTGGATGTGCATGACCGGCGAGGAAAATCCATTCTATGAATACTACGACGAGATTCTGGACATCTGCCGCGAGTATGACGTCACCATCTCGCTGGGCGATGCCTGCCGTCCCGGCTGCCTTGCCGATGCCACCGACGTCTGCCAGATCGAAGAGCTGGTCCGTCTGGGCGAGCTGACCAAACGTGCCTGGGAAAAGGATGTACAGGTCATGGTGGAGGGTCCCGGACACGTTCCGATGGACCAGATTGCTGCCAACATGAAGGTGCAGCAGACCATCTGCATGGGCGCTCCTTTCTATGTGCTGGGTCCACTGGTAACCGACATCGCTCCCGGCTACGACCACATCACCGCTGCCATCGGAGGCGCTATCGCTGCGATGAACGGCGCTGCCTTCCTGTGCTATGTCACTCCTGCCGAGCATCTTGCTCTGCCCAACCTCGATGATGTCAAACAGGGTATCATCGCCAGCCGCATTGCTGCCCATGCCGCGGATATTGCCAAGGGCGTACGCGGCGCGCGGGAAATCGACGACAAAATGGGCGATGCCCGCCGTGCGCTCGACTGGGAGGCACAGTGGGCTTGTGCCATTGACCCACAGACAGCAAAAGCCATCCGCGACGACCGTTCTCCCGAGCATGACGACAGCTGTTCGATGTGCGGCAAATTCTGTGCTGTACGCAGCATGAACAAGGCACTCAACGGTGAACATATCGACATCCTGTAAGGGGTGCAAAAAAGGACGAAAGAGAAAATTCTCTTTCGTCCCTTTTATTTTTATCGGGAATACGGTTATTTCATCTCCTGCACCGATTTTGCCACGCTGTGGGTAATCGGTGTCCACTGCACATTTTTGAACAGTGCAACAATCGAGATGGGAACATAGGTAAAGATGAATACCGGGAAGGTAAAGGTATACAGCACCTTTTTGTAAGCCGGCGCCTTAATCTGCTTCCACTCGGTGATGGTGGTCAGCACACCCATCGCAAAGAGGATGACGTAGAAATTGACAAAAGCAAAAAGAACCGATTTTCCTGCCAGCACCACCATCGTGTTTACATAGTGCGGCTGGAGCAGCGCTGTCACCAGGAAAGCAAGGTTCATCGCCAGACACGTCAGTGAAACCAGCGATGCCGGAGCAATGGTCATCAGCATATCGTAGCAGGCAAAGGTGTTTTCCTTTTTGTGGAACAGATTTGTAATTAATGCCTTGCCGTACTTCCAGTTGACCTGATAAAAGCCCTTAGACCAACGCATCCGCTGGGTCCACGACTGGCGGAAGGTTTCCGGCTGCTCGTCATACAGCACCGCTGTTCCGCAATAGCCAATCTTTTCTCCTTCGATTGCATTGACGATGGAAAACTCGATGTCCTCGGTCAGCAGGTGGAACTTCCATCCGCCGTACCGGCGCACAATCTCGTTGGAAATCAAAAAACCGGTGCCGGAGATGGCACAGTTGGTTCCCAGCATCATGCGGGCATTGTTCAGATACTTTGCCTCGCGCAGAAACCACAGCGAATATCCTGCGGTAATCCAGTTGGTCGCATAGTTTTTCGAGTTGCGGTAGCTGGTGATGACCCGATAGCCCTGCGAGAAGGTCTTGTTCATCTCCTCGATGTAGTGTTCATCCAGCAGATTGTCTGCATCAAACACCAGAAAGGCATCGTGATATTGATTTCCGTAATCCTGCGCAATGCGGTGGAACGCAAAATCCAGCGCGTATCCTTTGCCGACCTGCTGTGGATTGCAGCGCTCATAGACCACAGCGCCCATCTCCCGCGCAACCTGTGCAGTGTCGTCGGTGCAGTTATCCGCAACCACAAAGATGTCCACCAGCTCACGGGGATAGCTCTGCTCCTGAATGCTTCGAATCAGATTCGGCAGCACCACCCGTTCATTGCGCGCAGCAATGACCACGCCAAAGCGGTGCAAAACCGCAGGCTGCTGTGGGGTGTTGTCCTTTTTGAACAGGACAACCAGGACATATACGAATTGATACAGGTAGCATACGGTCAGAAGTACAAATACAAACAGATTGATATGCCATATGTATTCTTCCATCTCAAAAACTCTCCATCCCTTTTACAGAATTCGTATTTTAATTATACGATTATATAGTATACCATGAATATGAAAAAAAGCAACAACTTATTGTTAAATATTTTACATATTCCTAACATTTCAGCTTTTTGGAAGAAATAAAAATCCATTACAGAAAAAGAAATATGTGTTTTGACCAAAAGAAAAGGAAAGTTTTTGTCGAATCCTTTAAATGCTTTCCTGCTTTCTTTTATATTTTTGCAAATTTGGCTCGCAAGTTTTTAAATCTCTTGATAATGTGCATCATGTGGAACAGCCGCACCAGTGAAGAAACAATTAAAACCCCCACTGCCAGTGCACCGGCAATGGCAAAGGTGTGGATACCGGTTTCGATAAACTGGGAGGTCTGCCCGGAAACACAGTACTCCATCGTGTAATAGATACCGCCTCCCGGCACCAGCGGCAGGATGCCGATGGTCAGAAAACCGGTGACCGGCGCTTTAAACACCCTT
>FR880210.1:16434-23633 GCA_000435195.1 Clostridium sp. CAG:169
ACGATGATGGTGGAAATCAGATACTGTGCCAAATCGTTGCTCAAAAAGCCGCAGGCGACATAAATCACCCAGCTGAGCATCCCGCCTGCCGCCGCTGCAATCATGTGGGGAATCTTGTGAAATTTAAAAATCACACAGAAGGACAGGCAAGCCAAAAAGGTATAGATAAATACCGGAATGTGTTCACTCATTTTCCCATCTCCTCCTTTTCATCAGATTCCGGGGAAGAAGTACCGCAGGGTGGAAATTGCAATACCGGCGCCCAGTGCGATACCGATGGCGACCATCAGCGACTCTACCAGCTTGATGATGCCGGCAATCAAATCGCCGCCCAAAATGTCCCGCATCACGTTGGTGATGGCAATTCCCGGAACCAGGTTCATCAGCGTGCCAATAATCATCTTGTCATAGCGGACAGTCCAGCCCATTGCCGTCGTCCACAGCGAAAACCCTGCAACCAGCGCACTGCCAAAGATGTTCTGGAAAAAGCTGTTGGTATGAAAGTTTCCCAAAAGGGACAATAATAAGAACAAAAGGATACCGATGAAGAAGGAAGCAATGCTGTCGGGAAAAAATCCGCCGTAAAACAGGGTGAAGGATGCCGAGATGGAGGCGGTAAAAAACATATTGGTCCAAAAGGAGTAATCCTTTTTATCCATGATCGCTGCCAGCTTCTGCTGGATGACCGGCAGCTCCGGTGTTTCTGCGCAGATGTGCCGGCACAGGTTGTTGAGCTGGTCGATGCGGTCAAAATCCAGACCGGAGGAGCGGTTGCGCTTGAGTCGGGTCAGTGCATGACCGGTTTCATCGTTGATGGTTACAATGATGCAGGAAGGGATGGAAAAGACCTCCGCCTCGGGAAAGCCGTATGCTTCCAGCATCCTGCGGATGGATTCCTCCACCCGGTAGATCTCCGCGCCGCTTTGCAGCAGCCTCCAGCCGATTTCTGTTGTTATTTCCAGCAATTCGTCGTTGTTCATCCGCCATCATCCTCTATTATCATAAATTAACCATATTCTTCTGCATTTTCTCAAAAGCGACGGTCAAGCCGCCAACTTTGAGTATTATAACACACTCCTCGCCTCTTTCCTACTGCTTTTTCTGCACAAACCTCCTTCTTTTGCAAAATTCTTCTCTGTTTTTTTGCTGTTTTGCCCTCGATTCACAAAAGTTTGGAAAAGCAGCATTTCTTTTTTAGAAAAAAGATGCTATAATGGATTCGCTGTGTATACTGCTTTCATCAATCTACGTCAGGAGAATTTGCTTGAACAAATACTGGAAACTGATTTCAAACACTTTGATTTTTGCCATCGGCACCTTCAGCTCCAAGGTGCTGGTGTTTCTTTTGATGCCGCTGTATACCTCAGTGCTCTCAGAAGCAGAATATGGCACGGTCGACCTGATGGTGCAGGTGGGCAACTTTTTGCTGCCGCTGGTTTCCTGTGGCATCATCAACGGTATCATCCGCTTTGGTCTGGACAAGTACTACAAAAAGAGTGACGTCTTCACCACCGGCTTTCTGACCATTCTGGGCGGATTTGGCATCCTGCTGGTGCTGGAGCCGCTGCTTTGTCATATCTCCTACCTGGGCGACAACACCATGATGATCTATGTCTTTGTGCTGATGTCCTCCATGCGCTCCCTGTGCTCACAGTTTGTGCGGGCAAAAGGGTATGTCAAGCTGTACGCCTTGGATGGCATCCTCTCCACTGCCACCACCATCTTCTTCAATGTACTGTACCTTGTGGTGCTCAAGTGGGGAATCAACGGCTATATTCTGGCAATGATTTCGGCGGACACCCTTTCCACCCTCTTTTTGTTCTATCTTGCCGGTCTGCACCGGTATCTGCACCTGCGTGGATTGGACCTGCGCACCTCCAAAGAGATGCTGCGATACTCGATTCCTTTGATTCCCAATTCCATCTTCTGGTGGATCAACAACATGGCAAGCCGTTATCTGATTGCCTATTTTCTGGGCACCACCGAAAACGGTCTGTTTGCCGTCGCCTACAAAATCCCGACGGTCATCGTGCTGATGTCCAACATCTTCATGGACGCCTGGCAGATGTCCGCTGTCAGCGATGTTCCCAAAAAACGGGCGCAGTTTTTCACCCGCGTCTTTGTCTGCTACCAGGCGCTGCTGTGTACCGCCGCTTCCGGCTTGATTCTGTTCTCGAAAGTTATCACCAAGGTGCTGGTCGCCGACTCCTACTACATTTCCTGGAAATACATCCCGCTTCTGCTGATTTCGACCATTTTCTCCTGTATGTCCACCTTTTTGGGCAGCGTATATATGGTGGAGAAAAAAAGTATGCTCAACTTCATCACAACCGGTGCAGGCGCTGTGCTCAACGTTCTGCTCAACCTCTTCTTTATCCCTATCTTTCAGGTCAACGGTGCTGCATTTGCCACTTTGACAAGCTATGCAGTGGTTTTTGTCCTGCGCGCACTGGACACCCACCGTTTTATCCCGATGAAATTTCACCCGATGCGTCTAACCTTCAATGTTGCTGTCCTGCTTTTGCAGGCGTTTCTGATGATTTTTGAGGTCAAGGGGTGGATTGCCTGGGAAATATTGCTGACTGCCCTGATGCTGGTCATCAATATGGGCGCGCTGTGGTCCACGGTCCGGCAGGTACTTTTTAAACGGCGCTCTCCGGCACCTTCTCCTCAAAAACACGAAAATTAAAAAAAAGCCTCATCTGTCTTTATCAAAATCCAAGACAGATGAGGCTTTATTTGTAAGCGATCAGATACCCGTTATTCCCACAATATTTTAAAACTTTTTGTTTAGCAGCTTCGTTTAGCGATGGTATTCCTGAACTGCTGCTTTCAGCTCAGCCAATTCTTCTTCGCTGACCGACTCTCTGGAAATGAACGAAAGGATAAAATCCTTCGAAGAACCGGCAAAGATGCGGTTGCACAGATTTTCCAGTTCAGACTGCTGTACCTGCTGTTTGGTAACCAGCGGGGTGACAATAAAACCTGGCTCCTGTCTCTCCAGCGCTCCGCGGAGGGTCAATCTTTTAATCACCGTGTAGGTGGTGTTCTTCTTCCAGTGAAAAGCATCCAGAGAATAAGCCGCCAGTGCGGAGGCAGAGATTGGGGCATGTTCCCAAATATACTCCATCAATGGATATTCCGCTTCAGAAATTTTAACACAGTTCATTCCAACACAACCTTTCTTAGAAAAGCAATCGGGTCTATATCACTAAAATAAGCCTACCATTTTAGTTGCCCTGTGTCAATCGGTAATTGGAAAAACTTTAAAAATGTTTACAAATTCGTGGAATTTTCTTGCTTCGCTTTTGCCTATTTTTCACCTATAGGACAAAAAAATCACACATTTTTATCTTTTGCGACATTCCTCTTGTCCGATTCATGTAACAAAATCAACTATTTGGTCTTGGCAAACATCTGTACCCAGTAATAGCTTCCGCTCTCATCCTTCGCTCTGCCAAAGCCGACCTTGGTGTATTTTTCGTTTAAGATATTCGCCTTGTGACCCTTTGACTCCATCCAGGACTGCATGGTGGACTGTACGGTCTTCTGTTTTTCGTTGATATTTTCTCCCCACCAGGAGTAGCTGACGCCTGCATCATCCAGCGCTGTCTTGGATTTTTTTCCGTTTGGACGGGTGTGGTCATAGGATTGTTTGCACTCGTTTGCGCGGAGCTGTGCTGCTTTGCCGACCTTCTTGTCCAGCTCCAAAGGAGCAACTCCCGCTTTCTTACGGGCAGCGTTGACACTGTCCAGCATCTCCTGCTGCCAGCTCTCCTCGTCCTTCTCCTTGTCTTTTTTGCTTTTGGTCGTCCATTCGCCCTGTTCGGTTTTCATCCCCTCCGGCACCCTTCTCAACGCCGCATGGGTGTGGATGAGAGCAAAGGTCATCAGCATCAGCGCTGCTGCCAGCCCTGCCATTTTTCTTCTGTTCATTCCCGCTTTCTCCTCATTCATAATTTGTTTTGTTTTAGGGATATGGTTTGGCAATACTTCCATGTTAAAATAAAGTTACATTCTTCCCCATTATAAACGATTTCCCATTTCTTTTCAATCGAGCTGTTCATTTATCTTTCACTTATCAATCTGACAGGAGGTCACCCGTTATGCTCTATCAAACCAACGCTTTGAAGAACTTTTGTTTTACCGATAGTCCCCTGGATCGTGAGCAGAAAAAACAGGCAATCAAGCAGCAAGCTGCCCGACTGGAAAAGTTGCAGCTACTGGTCAAACAGAGCGCCCTTCCGGTCATTGTGCTGGTGGAAGGCTGGGGTACTGCCGGAAAGGGCAGCCGCATCGCTTCGATGATTGCACCGATGGACCCACGCTTCTTTGAGGTCATCTCGGTGCCCAGTCCCACACCCGAGGAGCTTGCCAAGCCGTTTTTGTACCGTCACATGAAAAACATCCCGGAAAACGGCAAATTTCTCTTCCTCGATTCCGGCTGGATGGACCAGACCATCCGCGAGTATCAGTCGGGCAGCTTCTCGGTCAAAGAGTACGAGCGCCGTCTGGAGGAAATCTGCGTCTTTGAACGCCAGCTGTGCGACAACGGCTACCTGTTGGTCAAACTGTTTTTGCACATCGGACAGGAGGAGCAGCATAAACGCATCCAGCACCTGCTGAAAAACCCGGACACCGGCTGGCGGGTCAGCGGACACGACCACTGGCAGAGCCGTCACTATGAGCAGTGCCTTGCCGACTTTGACGACTACCTCTGCGCCACCAACCGTCCATATGCTCCGTGGCACATCATCGACTCCACCCACCGCAAGCAGTCTGAGCTGGAATGTTTGACCATCCTGTGCGATAGCCTACAAGCAGCTTTGGATGCCAAGGCGGAGGGAAAAGCCATCGGCAGCCAGAGCTTCCCCGAATTTTCTCCCAACAGCCAGTCCTTCCCGCTGGTTCCGATGCCAAAACTACAGGAGGTCGCCCTTGACCAGCAGCTTGGTCGCAGCGAATACAAGGAAGCGCTCAAGCACTACCAGAAAAAGCTTGCCAAACTGCACGATCAAATCTACCGCTGGAAGATTCCGGTCATCCTTGCCTATGAGGGCTGGGACGCCGCCGGCAAGGGTGGAAACATCAAGCGCATCACCCAGGCGCTCGACCCGCGCGGATACAAGGTCATCCCCATCGCCTCTCCAAAGCCCTATGAGCTTGCCCGCCACTACCTCTGGCGTTTTTGGGAGCGCCTGCCCAAGGAAGGGCACATCGTCATCTTTGACCGCACCTGGTACGGCAGGGGGATGGTGGAGCGTCTGGAGGGCTTCTGTACCGAAAGCGACTGGAAACGAGCCTATACCGAAATCAACGAATTTGAGCAGCAGCTGACCGACTGGGGTGCTGTCATCTTAAAATTCTGGGTACAAATCGACAAGGACACCCAGTTAAAACGCTTTGAGGACCGCCAGAATGACCCTGACAAGCAGTGGAAAATCACCGAAGAGGATTGGCGCAATCGGGAAAAATGGGACTCCTATGAGCAAGCCATCGACGAGATGCTGCAAAAGACCAGCACCCAATATGCTCCGTGGCACATCATCGAATCCAACTGCAAATACTATGCGCGCATCAAGGCGCTGGAGCTGCTGACCGATGCGCTGGAAGCAGCCATCGACAAGGCACAAAAGCAGAACAAGAAATAATCCATCAAAAAAGGACAGAGGCAGCAAACGCTGTCTCTGTCCTTTTTGTTTTGTAAATTTACGCAAGTTCTTCCACGCACGCAGTCAGCAAGGCTGCGGTGTCGTTCAAGTCCTGCTGCTGAATCATTGCCGAAATCGAAGAAGGATAACGGCAGGGGATATTCAGTGCAACTACACGCACACCGTCACCTGCGGTCTGAATCTGGCGGCTCTCATTTTTGCTGTTCGGATTCTCCAGCTGCTGGAGCGGCAGCCCTTTTTCCTCTGCAATTTGTATACATTGATTATAAGTATCCAAATCGTAATAGGTTGTCAGGTCGTGCAGGCAGGTCGCCGGACCTTTTCCCAGCTTACAAGTACCTTTTCCGCCTTTTCCGTCGTCTGCCGCAATCGAGCCAATCACGATTGCCACATCAGGATGGAGAGCAAATGCCGCATTCGCTCCGCCCGAGGTCATCGCCTGTGCGCTGGTGGTGAAAACTACGTCCACATCCTTTTCCCAATCCTCACAGAGCAGCTGTGCCAGCATTGCGCAGGCTGCACGGGTCTCCATCGCCTTGCCGGTGAGATAGCCGTTGCCAAAAGCCGCTACCCCTTCCCCTGCGAAGGTGACCTGTGCGCCCAGCTTAACCGCCTGTTCGGCACTGGTTTTGGTGGAAGCGCCGATGTCGATGTACAGCTGGTCCAGCGGCATCGGGCGGTCCTGTTCCTCCCTGGTTTGCAGGTGGATTGGCTTGGTGCCGATGACGCCGATAACTTCGCCGTCGATTCGAACCGCCTTGCCCAGCACCACTCTGCTGTCGATTTCTCCGACGTTGGCAAAGCGCAGCAGACCGTCCTCCCGGATTCCGGTCAGCATAAAGCCTGCCTCATCCATGTGTGCGGTAATCATCACACGTTTTTGCGCCGGCTTCTTTCCTTTTTTGTGGCAGAGCAGGTTTCCCCTTGCATCCACCCTCCACTCGCAGTGTCCGTCGATTTTCTGAATCAGCAGCTCCCGCACCTTTTCCTCCCTGCCGGAGATTGCATCTGCCATGCACAGAGCCTCTATCAATTCAACCGGTGTTTGTGCCATTTTCTTCTGCCTCCTATGGTCTGATCTTCTGTGCAACATAAGCTGCCGCCAGTTTTGCTGTATTTTCCATATCTGCCGCGCTGATCACCTCTACCGGCGTGTGCATATACCGTAGCGGGATGCAGGTACAGGCTCCCTGTGCGCCCGCTCCTGACAGGATGATGCCGTCGGCATCGGTGCCGGTGCGGTAGCCTGCATAGACCTTGACCTGGTGGGTGATGCCCTGCTCCAGTCCCACCTGCTCCATCTCCTCGGACATCTGCCGGCTCAAGATTGGGTTATGACCGACCATCGGACCTTCTCCAAGGGTTCCGCCCTGGTGGGTCTGAAGCTCCGGTGTGAGGGCAAAACTGACATCCACCGAGATGCAGTGGGTGATCGGTCCGATCGCATTGGCGCCGGTCGCTGCGCCCATGCCGCCGACCTCCTCCATGACGCTCAGCAGCAGAGTGATGGAGCAGTCGGTGTCCATC
>FR880210.1:23661-30285 GCA_000435195.1 Clostridium sp. CAG:169
AGCAGGCGCGCCGCTGTGATCATCGCTGCACAGCCGCAGCGGTCATCCAGCGCTTTGCTTGCCACCTTGCCCTCCAGCAGGTGCTTAAAGCTGCCAATGTAGGAGATACGGGTTCCAATCGGAAATTCCTCCTGCGCCTGCTGTTTGTCCATGCCTGCATCGACATAGAGCTGGTCCACCGTCGGATTTTTGCTCGGATCGGTCTGCTCGGAGCCGACGATTCCGCGCCGCGCACCCTTTTTGCCGTGGATAAGCACCGGAGCGGCTGTTGCCACCCTGCGGTCGATGCCGCCGCAGCGGGTCACCTTCAAAAATCCATTCTCGTCGATTCCACACACCATCAGACCGATTTCGTCCATGTGGGCTTCCAAAACAACATGCGGCTTGTCCGCACTTTCCTGTTTCACAGTACAAATCAAGCTGCCCAATGGGGTGCGTCTGACCGGACCCAAATCAGAAATTTCCTCTTCCAAAAGGTCTGCGATCGGCTTTTCATCCCCGGCAACTCCGTGGTGCTGGGTCAGCTTTTCCAATAAACGAAGGGTTTCCATCCTTCCTATTCCTCCTTTTTGTATACACCGCTGTAAATCCATCGGAATATATTTCTTTCTTCCTCGGCTTTCATCTAAATTTTACAAAACATCCATCAAAATATCAAGCCTTTTGCCGATCATTTTCCATTCTTTGTTTTTTTATTGACAAAATTTACCTCTATCTTCTATGCTAATCTCAGATAACGGTACACTCCGACCGTTCCAGACACCCCTCCTGCCATCCCCAATGAAGAATGTTTATAGATAAATTTTGCGGCAAGTAATTCTTTCTTCCCGACTTGATACAGCTTCGTCCGGCTGACGACATACAAAATGTTCCTCCGAAATTTCCCAGATACTCAAAGTCGCCTCTCCAAAATCTCTTTTGGAGAGGCGATTTTCTTTTGCTTTGCTATTCTTCCTGGTCGTTTGCAAACTGGCTCTGATACAGCTCCGCATAGAAGCCGCCCTTTGCAAGCAGCTGTTCGTGGTTGCCTGTTTCTACAATATCTCCATCCTTCATGACAAGGATGATGTCCGCATTGCGGATGGTAGAAAGGCGGTGTGCGATGATGAAGCTGGTGCGTCCTTCGGTCAGACGGTCCATCGCCTGCTGAATCAACAGCTCTGTCCTGGTGTCGACGCTGGAGGTCGCCTCGTCCAGAATCAAAATCTTTGGATTGGAGAGGATGGTCCTTGCGATGGTCAGCAGCTGCTTCTGACCCTGGCTGATGTTGCTTGCCTCTTCATTGAGGACCGTGTCATAGCCGTGCGGCAGGGTGCGGACAAAGTGGTCCACCTGCGCCGCCTTTGCAGCTGCTACCACCTCTTCATCGGTGGCATCCAGCCGACCAAAGCGGATGTTTTCCCGGATGGTATCGTTGTACAGCCAGGTGTCCTGCAGCACCATGCCAAAGCTGTCGCGCAGGGTGCTGCGGCTGAACTGCTTGACATCGTACCCGTTGAGCAGGATCGCTCCGCCGCTGACATCATAAAAACGCATGAGCAGCTTGACCATCGTGGTCTTGCCCGCTCCGGTCGGTCCGACGATTGCCACCTTGGTGCCCGGCTGGATAATGGCGGAAAAATCGTTGATGATGGTTTTTTCCGGCACATAGCCGAAGTGGACGTGTGCAAAGTAGACCGAGCCGTCGATATTTTCTGCCGGAAGAGACGGCTGCGGGTCGGCAGTTTCCTCTTCTTCCTCCAAAAAGGCAAAGACCCTCTCTGCCGCTGCCGCTGTCATCTGCAAAACGTTGGAAATGTTGGCAATCTGGTTGATTGGCTGGGTAAACTGGCGAACATACTGGGTGAACGCCTGAATATCACCGACGGTGATGGAGCCGTTGAGGGTCAAAAATCCGCCCAGCACGCAGATGCCCACATAGCCCAGATTACTGACAAAGTTCATCAGCGGCTGCATGGTGCTGGAGATGAACTGGCTCTTCCATGCCGCATGGTAAAGGTTGTCGTTGAGCTTTTTAAATTCCTCGATGCTGTCCTCCTGCCCGTTGAAGGCGGTGACGATGAGGTGGCTGCCGTACATCTCCTCCACATGACCGTTGACGTGTCCCAGATATTCCTGCTGTTTACGGAAAAACGGCTGGCTGCGCTTGACCACCTGTGTGACAATCAGCACGCTCAGCGGCAGGATACACAGCACCACCAGCGTCATCAGCGGACTGATGGAAAGCATCATGCACAGCACGCCGACCATCATGGTGACATTGGTGACAATCTGCGACAGGCTCTGGTTGAGTGTTTGGGTGATGGTGTCGACGTCGTTGGTGATGCGGCTGAGCACCTCGCCGTTGGAAACCCTGTCAAAATAGGACAGCGGCATCCGGTCAATCTTTTCGCTGATGTCCTTGCGCATACTGTAACTGAGCTTGGTGGCAACGCCGGACATCACCCAGCCCTGCACATAGGTCAGCAGCGCGCTGATGAGATAGAGTGCTGCCAAAAAGAGAAGGATCTGTACAAGCGCCGTAAAATCAATGCCGCCGGTGCCGGTCAGCATGGCGATCAATCCTTCAAACAGTTTGGTGGTTGCCTGACCCAACACCTTGGGTCCGAAGATGGAAAAGATGGTGCTGGCTGCGGCGCAAATCAGCACCAGAACGATACCGGGCAAAAATTTCTTCAAATATCCCAGCAGCTTTCCCATTGTTCCTTTAAAGTCCTTGGCTTTTTCGCCAGGCATCATTGGTCCGCGAGGTCCGTGACCTCCCATTCTTGGTCCTGCCATTATGCCAATTCCTCCTTTGAAAGCTGACTCTGTGCAATCTCACGGTAGGTGCTGCACTCCTTGAGCAGCTGCTCGTGGGTGCCGATTCCTACCACCTTACCTTCGTCCAGCACCACAATCTGCTCGGCGTGCATGATAGTGGAAACACGCTGGGCAACAATCAATACCGTCGCGTCTTCGGTATATCCCTTCAGCGCCTTGCGCAGCTTGGCATCGGTCTTAAAGTCGAGCGCGGAGAAGGTGTCGTCAAAGATATAGATCGGCGCCTTTTTGACCAGCGCACGTGCGATGGACAGTCTTTGCCGCTGTCCGCCCGAAACGTTGGTTCCGCCCTGGCTGATCGGTGTATCGTAGCCCTGCTCCAGTTCGCCGATAAATTCGGACGCCTGTGCCACCTGTGCGCTTTCCTCCAGCTGCTGCTGGCTGGCGCTGTGGTCCGCATAACGCAGGTTGGAAGCAACGGTGCCGGAAAACAGCATACCTTTTTGCGGAACATAGCCAATCTTGTCGCGCAGCTCCTGCTGGGGAATCTCTCGTATATCCACTCCGTCGATGGTAATGCTGCCCTGCGAAACGTCATAAAAACGAGGAATCAGGTTAATGAGGGTGGATTTGCCCGAACCGGTCGAGCCGATAAAGGCTGTGGTCTGTCCGGGTTTTGCTGTAAAGGAGATATGCTCGAGAACATCCGTTTCTGCTCCGTCGTAGCGGAAGGATACATCCTTAAACTCCACCAGACCTTTCGTCTGTTCCATGTGTTTTGGTGCGGACGGGTCTTTGATGGAATTTTCTGTGGAAAGCACCTCATAGATACGCTCGGCGGAAACCGATGCCCTTGGCACCATAATAAACATCATGCTGATGAACAAAAAGCTCATGATGACGTGCATGGCATACTGGATAAACGCCATCATATCGCCCACCTGCAAATTGCTCTGGGCAATCTGTTTGCCGCCAAACCAGACAATCAGCAGTGAGATGCCGTTCATCACCAGTGTCATGGCAGGCATCATAGTCGCCATTGCACGGTTGACAAACAGGGTGTTGCCGACCAGGTCGCGGTTTGCCGCATCAAAGCGCTTCTGCATAAAGTTCTGGTTTGCAAAGGCGCGCACGACCATCATCCCGGACAGTTCCTCGCGGCTGACCAGGTTCAGTCGGTCCACCAACTTCTGCATCTTTTTAAAGCGAGGCAGAGCGACGCTGAACAAAATCAGAATCAAACCCAGCATGATCACCAGCGCCAGCGCCAGCACCCACGCCAGGCTGACACACTTGGACAGACCCATAATTAAGCCTCCGAAGCCCATGATAGGCGCAAAACAAAGCATACGCAGCCCCATGCTCAAGAAGTTCTGGATTTGGGTGATGTCGTTGGTGGAGCGGGTAATCAGCGAGGCGGTGGAGAACTGGTCCATCTCACTGTTGTTGAAATAGGTAACGCGGGTAAAGACATCCCGGCGCAGGTCCCTTCCCACACCGGCGCCCAATCTGGACAGGCAGAAGCCTGCGCCGATCGCACAGCCGGTCAGCAGAACGGTCAGTCCCAGCATCTTGATGCCGTCCCCGATGATGTAGCCGGTCTGGATGGCATCGGTATCTGCGCCCAGCGCCCGATACAGGCTCTTGACCAGCACCGGACCGGTCTGGGAGATCATGCTCTCCGGTGTGACTGCCGCAGTTTCGACCGCCTGCTGCACCTGCTGCGGGTCGAAGGTTGCCGATGCCTGTGCCAGCATGGCAATATCCAAAGTGCTTCGCACTGTGCTGCTCGAATCCTGTGCAGCGTTTTGCTGCATCATGCCTTCCAAAAACTGCACCAGCGCATAGGAGGCGCGGGAGAATACCCATTCGATCTCCTCGCTGTGCTCGCCGGTCAGGGCAAAGTCGCCCTCCTTCAGATTCGGGTAGGTCTTTTGCAGCTGTGCAAGCTGTTCGCCTTCATCCAGCTGCAAATAATGGTCTGCAACCAGCTGCCGGTCCTGTTCGGACATAAAGCGCTGCATCAGCTGCATACTCTGCGTGTCGATTGCCTCCGGGGAAGCATAGGTGATGCCGCCCTGCTGCAAACCAACGTTGACGATGTCGCTCATGTAGTTTGGCAGCGTCAGCTCCAGCATCGCCTGCCCGAACAGCAAAATTACCGCTCCCAGCAGCAAGGCGATGTACGGTTTTAAGTACTGCTTTAATTTCAGCATTCTTCTTTCATTCCTTCCATTTATAATTGGTTAAAAGGTATCCTCTTGTTCGTCGCTCATCCCTTCCAAAATCTGTGCCAGCTGCTCGAGCACACGAAAGGTCAGCCGGGTGTCCTCTTCTCCCAGCTGTTCCATGATAAAGTTCATCTTGCTGACCAGATTTTGAAAGGAGCTGTCCAACAGCTGACTTCCGGTGGGTGTCAGACGAATCCATGTGGTCCTGCGGTCCTTCTGGTCGGGCATCCGCTGCACATATCCCATTCCCTCCAGCTTGCTGATGCGCTGACTCAGTGCCGGCATACTCTGATTCATTATTTTTGCCAGCTCCGATAAGGTCATCGGCTCAAACGGGTCACGGTTTCTGCACTCCTTGTCCTCACAAGGTCTTTTTCCGCCGTGTCGCAGCGCCAGCAGAGTGCCAAACTGGGACTTGCTGATCTCCGGTTTTGGGGTGAACACCGTCCACGCCCGGCGCATCCGGTCCATTAACCGGAACAGCTGCATCGACCGCAATTGTTTTTCCTCCATTTTTTTCTCCTTTCCGACTATTTATTTAATCAAGATAATTATGCTACTTAAGTATTTTAAGTCAATATTTTTGCATTGTCAAGATTCATTTTGTATCTTCATATTTTACCATAAATCACAAAGTAATTTTTGATTATCTTTTCAAAAGTTCTTATATGCCGGTATAGCCTATTGTTACAGGCTTTTCCGGCATTTTTCATTGTGGAAGATACTCTCAAATCTTTTTATATCCCCGTATGTTTTTGTGTTCAAAAGTAGTATGTGGAGTAGTAAATTCTCCGTTTACTACTTATGCAATCAACCGCTTCATTTCTGTTATCGACGTTTCGGAAGTCGTATGCGCGTAATAGTTCAGCGTCATATTGATGTTGGAATGTCCCATGATGTACTGCAATGCTTTAGGGTTCATTCCCGCATTTGCTAACGTGGTGCAGAATGTGTGGCGTAAGGTGTGCGGTGTCATTACCTTTGGCAATGCTACCTTTTGCATTTTGTTGTATTTCCTTACAAGCCCCCGGAACATACTTTCATAGTTGACTGCCACTTTTGGCAAGCCGTTCCGATTAAGGAACAGAAACTTTGTGTAGCCCTCCAAAATAACAGGCTGTGCATATTTCCGCTTGTTCAGCACCCGCTGAAATGCTTCCAACACTTTTTCACTCATAGGAATAACCCGGTTGCCGCTTTTTGTCTTAGGCGTTTCCACATAGTAGCCCACGTCTGCAATCTTCAAAAGTTGGTGGTCTACATTGATAAGCTGTTTCTCTAAGTCAATGTCAGCTTCCGTCAGTCCGCAGAGTTCCGAAATACGAAGTCCTGTCCCTAATAGTATGATAATCTCGTCATAGTATTTCTGATAGACTTTATCATGCTGTACAAAGGACAGGAAAGCCGCTTCTTGCGTAGGGGATAGAGGTTCCTTTGGTTCCGTATCATCTTCAAGAACGGTGTTCAACTGGAAGTCAAACGGATTTTTACGAATACAATCGTCCTGTATAGCTGTGTAAAAGGCAGCCTTTAATGAACGCTTGTGGTTGTTGATAGTCTTGAAGCCGTAACCTTTTTCTTTCATGCGTAACGCCCATTCCTTTGCGTCGGAGAGCTTCACATTTTCAAT
>FR880211.1:0-7976 GCA_000435195.1 Clostridium sp. CAG:169
CTCCTTTGATGTTCGATTGTTGCTCAGCGCCCGCAGCGCTAGGCTTGCTTACTTACAGTATATCGGATAAACTGCCGTTGTCAAACGAAAAAGCGCAAAAACTTCAAATAAAATAAAGTAAGTGATTTATTTTTGTACAAAATAACGGTGGATTTATGACAGAGCAAAGATGAAATTCAGCCGTCTTGTAAAGTAAACAGGAATCTGTTATAATCAAAGTCAGAAATTTAGTGAGGAAAGGTCCTGCAAAGAAAGGCAGGACGAAAAATATGAGAAGAGGGAAGGTATGTAAACATGAAGAAGGAACACTTGGACAGACAATTTTACAAGACGGTGCTGACCATTGCCATACCGGTTGTTCTGCAAAACCTGATCAGTATTGGACTGAATATGGCAGATACCATCATGATTGGCAAACTGGGTGTAGATGAGCTGGCAGCGGTCGGTACAGCCAATCGACTGTACTTTGTCTTTTCCAGCTTGTGTTTTGGTATTTACAGCGGTGCTTCGGTCTATGTTTCGCAGTATTGGGGTGTCAAGGATATTAAAAATATCCGCCGCACGCTGGGTATCGACATCATTTTGGGCGGCGGCATGGCACTGCTGTTTACGGCAATCGCAATTTTCGCAGCTCCGCAGGTGCTGGGCTTGTTCAGTTCCGACCCGCGGGTCATCGAGCTGGGAACCGAATATCTGCACATTGTTGCCATTTCCTATTTCTTTACCTCAATGTCCTTTGCCATCAACTTTAACTGTCGTGCCATCCATATGCTAAAGGTGCCGACCGCCATCAATACGCTGGCACTGGTTATCAACCTGGTCTTCAACTATCTGCTCATCTTCGGCAAATTTGGCTTCCCGAAGCTGGGTGTCAAAGGTGCGGCACTGGCAACTCTGCTTGCACGCTTGGTAGAATTCATCCTAATGTACCTGTGCGTATATCTGCAGAAGGGTCATCCGCTGGCAGCCAAAATCAGAGAACTGTTCAGCTTTGACCGGGAACTGTTCACCCGCGTACTCAAGACCTCCCTGCCGGTCATCGTTTCCGAAGGCGGATGGAGCTTGGGCAACTCGGTCTACTACATCGCGTATGGTATGCTGGGTGCATCTGCTCTGGCGGTTGTACAGGTGGCGTCTACCGTCAACGACCTGTTCCAGATTTTATTCTTTGGTATCGGTAATGCCAGCGCAGTTATGATTGGCAACGAGCTGGGACGCCGCAATGAGGACAAGGCGTACTCCTATGCTGTGGTTTTCCTGAAGATGACCTTTGCAATCAACCTGGTGATGTCGGTTGCACTCTTCCTTTCTCGCGGTATGGTCATCAATATCTATGACTTCGACCAGGAAACCAACATCATGCTGGCAAACACCCTGGCAGTTTACGCTATCTATATGCTGCCAAAGATGTTTACCTATGTTTTGTTCTGCGGTATTCTGCGCTCGGGTGGAGATACTCGTTTTTGTATGCTGCTCGACCTTTTGGGCGTTTGGGTCATCGGTGTTCCGCTGGCATTTTTGGGTGTGCTGGTCTTTCATCTGCCGCTGCATATCATCGTTGCGATGGTATTCTTTGAGGAGTGGGTCAAGCTCTACTTCTCCTTTAAGCGCTTTAAAAGTAAAAAATGGGCACACACCCTTATTGATTAGACAAGAAAAAAGCAATTTTTTTAAAGAGATGCCTTTGTTGGCATCTCTTTTTTTATGAAAAAGGTCGAATTTTGGACAAGCTATTTGAAAGAAGAATCAAACTTCAAAGAAATATAGGGAAATTCTCTAAGAATACGATGAAAAGAGATTGATTTTTTGTTTAAAAAATATTATAGTAGAGGTACAATAACATTGCGGAGGGAAGAAGAT
Source organism: Clostridium sp. CAG:169 (assembly GCA_000435195.1). GTDB lineage: Bacteria > Bacillota > Clostridia > Oscillospirales > Ruminococcaceae > Negativibacillus. Next base: position 1,861 of record FR880211.1, read on the forward strand.
GAGTGCGACAACCGATATTGGAAGCAAGATTAAAAAGTACAGAAAAGAAAAAAAATACACCTTGAAAAACCTTTCTGAACAGACCGGACTGTCTATTGGTTTTCTTTCTCAGCTGGAAAGAGGAATCACGACGATTGCCATTGATTCACTTGCGAATGTGGCAGATGTTCTGGGCGTGGAGATGATGGATTTCTTTGAAAGCGACCTTCATCAAGAAAATGACCCGGTGATGCGCAGCTATGACCTGCCGACACGTCTGCTGTCGGCGGAGCAGATCGAGTATTGCCTGGGAAAAGAATCGTTTGCGCTTCGTCCTAAGATTTTGCAGCTGATGCCCTGTGCGCAAAAGGAGGAAAAGCCAGAAGCGGTTAAGGCGGAGAGTGAACGCTTCCTCTACCTTTTAGAGGGTGTGCTGTCGCTGGAAATGGGAGAGCGCAGCTATGTGCTTTACCCGGGGGACAGTATGCAGCTGGCAAAGGGGAATCGCTATGCAATGTACAATCGCACCACAAAGCCGGCACGGGTACTGCTGGTAGAAATGCCGTGTGAAGAAGCTTGTTCGTAACAATAGCAATAAAACAAAATATTGTGTCGAATCTGCACAGTAAACACTAGAGATAGTGCTTTTTTGTCGATTCACTTGCAAATTACTTCGGAAGAGTTTATAATAAAGGATAGATTGTGTATAAAAAATTCCGGAGGGATTTGTATGAATCGCTTTGAAATCATTACAGCGGATATTACGACCATAAAAGTGCAGGCAGTGGTGAATGCAGCAAACAATACCCTGCTGGGCGGCGGTGGAGTGGATGGAGCCATCCATCGTGCAGCAGGACCGGCGCTTTTGGAGGAATGTCGAGGGCTGGGAGGCTGTCCCACCGGGCAGGCACGTTTGACAGGAGGCTACCGGTTGCCCGCAGAATATGTCATCCACACGGTCGGTCCGATTTGGCAGGGAGGAGAAGCGGGAGAAGAACAGCTGTTGCGCCAGTGTTATCTTTCCTGCTTGGAGCTGGCGGTGCAGCAGGGCATCAAAACCATCGCCTTTCCGTCTATCAGCACCGGAGCTTATCACTTTCCGGTCAACCGGGCGGCGGAGATTGCGATTGCTGCCATCATGGGATTTTTAAAGTTTGACAGTACATTGGAAAAGGTGCTGTTTGTCTGCCATGACGAGCGCACCGCAATCGTTTACCATGTAGCTTTAGACCAGTATTTATCGAAAAAATAACAACAGGCGTGGAATTTTTTCCACGCCTGTTGTTGTATGGAAGGTTTATGCCAGGATGGTGTGCTCCAGCAGGATTTTTAGCCCGATCAGCACCAGGATGACACCGCCGAACACCTCAGCTTTGCTTTTTAACAGCGAGCCAAAGGCTTTGCCGAGGTAAGCGCCGACCAGCGAGCAGAGCAGGGTGGTCAGTGCAATGATCACGCTTGCAGAAAGGATGTTGACCTCCAGCAGAGCAAAGCTGACACCGACAGCGAGTGCATCGATGCTGGTGGCAATCGCCTGGGTCAGGATGGTGGAAAAGGGGAGGTTTACCTCACACTCCTCCTTTTCGGGGTGGACAGCCTCCCAAATCATCTTGCCGCCGATGAAGCCCAGCAGGATAAAGGCAATCCAGTGGTCGATGGAAGAGATGAAAGAAGCGAAGGTCTTGCCTAAAAAGTAGCCCAACATCGGCATCAGACCCTGGAACAGACCGAACATTGCCGACCAGACCAAGGCTCGGGTGAAGAAGCTCTGCCGTTTGTACTGTCTGGACACGCACATTCCGTTGGTGGTGGAAACAGCGAAGGCGTCCATCGAAAGACCAATGGCGATCATCAGTAGATTTAACAACAATCATTCCTCCTTGCAGATGGGGGACGAAGCGTTCAAAGCGTTCGTCCAATCAGCATCAGTATATCAGCTTTGGAAGGATTTCACAAGGAAATCCAAGATGCTTTTGTGCAGAAATATCGGTAGAAAATACAGGAGTGCTGTGAAAAACAGGAAAAGTTTACCGCACGTTCAAGAATTTATGCAGGCGGTATTGTAAAATAAGGAGTGAAATCTTCGGCGTGGAGGATAAAAAACAGTGTTTGGCTATATAAAACCGTTCAAAGCGGAATTAAAGGTCAAGGAATGGGAAGCCTATCAGGGAATCTACTGCGGATTGTGCAAGCAGCTGGCGCAGCGATATGGGCTGTTTGCCAGAATGACGCTCAACTATGATTTTGTTTTTCTGGCGATGATGGATATGGCACTGAGGGAACAGCGTATCCATTTTTGTCAGTGCAACTGTATCACCCATCCGTTCAAAAAGCGGACCTGTTGCCAATCTAACCAAAGTCTGGAGCTTTGTTGTGATATTGCGATGCTGTTGACCTGCTATAAGCTGGAGGATGACCTTGCCGACGAGGGATTGTTTCGGCGCACAGCGGTGCGCCTGGTGCTTCCGTTTGCCAGAAGGGACCGTAAAAAGGCAGCGCAGTACCGCCCGCAGCTTGCAGAGCAGATGCAGCAGCTGATGCAGCAGCAAAACCGGCTGGAGCAGGAAGGATGCGCACAGGTGGACCTGGCAGCGGAACCGACCGCTCTTTTGATGCAGCAGGTGTTTGCAGCTTTGTCGGATGACCCGATGCGCAAGCGTGCGCTCGAGCGCTTCGGCTATCTGCTGGGCAGGTGGACCTATCTGATCGACGCGCTGGATGATTGGGAAGAGGATGTGTGCCGCGGCAGGTACAATCCCTTTGCACGGCAGGCACAGCAGCAGGAGATTACACCCGGCGAGCAGTACCGTCAGGCGCGTGGAACACTGTATCTGACCATCGCAGAGATGAGAAAGGCTTATGACCTGTTGGGGATCCGCTCGCTCGATTCCATTTTGGAAAATGTGCTGGATCTGGGACTGCGGCAGATGGTGGACCACACCCTTGCCAAAAAGGCAGAAGAGCCAAAAGAGCAATGATTTAACCTAGGGAGAGAGGGCAGCAAACGATGACAGATCCATATCAGGTGCTGGGCGTTTCGCCAAGCGCTACGGATGAACAGATTAAAAATGCATACCGAGAACTTGCCAGAAAGTATCACCCGGACAACTATGTCAACAACCCGCTGGCAGACCTTGCGCAGGAAAAGATGAAGGAGATCAACGAGGCGTACGACCAGATTCAGCGCCAGCGCAAGCAACAGCAGCAGAGTTACTCCGGGCAAGCTTCAGCAAACCGTGGATATTCCAATGCGGGCTACTCCCGTCAGAGCTACTCGGGTCAGGGTCGGTCGCAGTTTGCCGATATTCGGCAGCTGCTCCATTCCAACCGCCTGAGCGAAGCGGAGGAGCTGCTGGAGGGGATTCCGCAGCAGCGCAGGGATGCCGAGTGGTACTATCTGCGCGGCAGAGTGTTTTATGTACATGGATGGCTGGACCAGGCGTACAGCTATTACACCCGGGCAGTCCAGATGAATCCGGGAAACGCCGAGTACCAGACCGCACTCAATCAGCTGATGTGGCAGCGCAACACAGGCAGACCTTCGGGAGGATATGGCGATTACCGCAACGTCCAAAGCGGCGGGATGAGCGGATGCGATATGTGCTCGGGGTTGATCTGTGCCGACTGCTGCTGCGAATGTATGGGCGGCGATCTGATCAGCTGCTGTTAGCAGCATCAAATACAGGGAAGTGATTTTTTGATCAAAAAAAGTACGCAGGTGGCAATGGGAGGAATCGCATCGGCGCTGTGTCTGCTGCTGATGATGCTGACCATTATCCCGATTGCTACCTACACCATGCCTGCTTTGGCGGGAATGGTGCTGATCGTGGTCGTGATTGAAAATGGCTATTCCACCGCATGGATGGTGTACGCTGCGGTGGGCTTTTTGTCGCTCTTTATCTGCCCGGACAAAGAAGCGGCGATGCTGTTCGTAGGCTTTTTCGGCTATTATCCTATCTTAAAAGGGAAGCTGGAAAAAATCAAAAAAAGGTCGCTGGAATATCTTTCCAAATTTTCCATCTTCAACCTTGCGATGATCCTAAACTATCTGGTCATCATCTACCTGTTCGGCATCCAGGACATCCTGGAGGATGTGGGACCGCTGGGAAAATTCAGCGTGGTTCTCCTGCTGCTGATGGGCAATGTGGTCTTTTTTGTCTATGACATCGCTCTGTCCCGCATCATCACTGCTTATCGTATGGTCCTGCGCAAAAAGATATTCAGGCGGGTCGGGCAGGGATAATCCCTTAAAAAAGAAAAGCTTTCTGTCAAAGTTCCTCTTAAAAAAGAGGGGGGCACTTCATTTGACAGGAGGCTTTTTTATTTGTGCTGAAATGGACAGCAGCAGCATATCCTTCTGAACAGGAGGGATGGCGGTGAAACTGAATAAAAACAGTATCTTTTACCATTGCCTGCTGCTCAGCTCCTCGTCGGTGGTCTTACAGCTGCTGGGGTTTGGCTATCGGATTCTGCTGGGCAGGCTGGCGGGCGCGCAAGCCATTGCAGTCTATGGGCTGGTGATGTCGGCGTACAATGTGGTCCTTTCCTGTACGCTGACCGGGGTGGCGCTGTCGGTTTCCCGCATCGCCTCGGGGTATCTGGCGCTGGGACAGGGCAGAAGTATCATCCGTTTGATTCGTACGGCGCTGACCCTGTTCATCGGTCTGTTTTGTCTGTTGGCGGTTCCGTTTGGACTGAACCGGGAGTTTTTTGCAAGCCGGGTGTTGGGGAATCCACAGACAGCGCCGGCGCTGCTGCTGATTGTGCCGTGCTTATTTTTGACCGGTTTTGAAAATGTCCACAAGGCGTATTTTTATGGGACCGGGCAGACTTTTGCACCCACTATTTCCGAGACGTTGGAGATGCTCTGCCGCATTGCAGCAGCGGTGGTGCTGTTTGGTATGGCAGGAAAGAAACTGGATGCCGGTCAGGCGGCAGCTCTGATTGTCTGCGGAATGGTCATCAGCGAGCTGGTCAGCTCGGTTTTTCTTACCACCTTGTACCGCATCAAACGAAAAAAGTTGACTGGCAAGGACGATATTTCTGGCGGGCGCATCCTTCGGGATATTGCATCGGTAGCGGTGCCGGTGTCGGCAGCGACGCTGCTGGGCAGGTTGATCTCCTCAGCCAATATGGTGCTGATTCCACGCATTTTAATGCACAGCGGTGTGGGATACGATGCGGCGATGGAGGAATTTGGTGTGCTGTCGGGGATGACCATGCCGATGCTGATGCTGCCTTCTGCCTTCCTTTCTCCGCTCATCACCGTTTTAAGCCCGCGATTTTCAGCAGGCAACGCTTTGGATGACCGCGGGATGATTCGTCGCAAGGCAGCAAAGGCGCTTCATGTGGTTGGGTTGATTGGCTTTCCGTCGATGGCGCTGATGCTGGTTGCAGGCAGACAGCTCGGGATGCTGCTCTACCAAAATGAGAAGGCAGGCGGGCATATCCCGATGTTGGCGGCAATCACTCTGCTCGGATTTTACTACGCGGTGGCGGAGAGTGTGCTGGAAAGCATCGGTTTGCAAAAGCGCTGCTCGGTGCTGACGGTGGCTGCCAGCCTGGTGGGACTGCTGTCTACCCTGTTGCTGGGCGGCGTGCTGGGACTGGGACTGAAAGGGTATTTGCTGGGAGAGCTGCTCTCTGCCGGATTGGGTGCCGCGCTGTGCCTGTACTGGGTGTGCAAAAAGGCGGAGCTGCACATTCGCCTGGGGAATTGGGTGCTGCGACCGCTGCTGGCATCTGCTACAGCGGCAGCGCTGACACGACTGCTGTTATACCGGCTGTATCGGACACCGACAGCACAGATTTTGGTGCTGACATTTGCGGTCGGGGTGTTTCTTTTATTATATACTTCCTTTTTGCAGTTGCTGGGTACCGATTTTTGGAGCTATACACAAAACACCCTGCTGAAAAAAGGGAAAAAATAAGGTTGCACAGGGCATCCTGCTGTATTATAATGAGAACAAAAACGACAGGAGGAAGAGAAAAGTGGCAGTAGAACGAAAGGATTTTGGACAACTGAGCGATGGGAGCAGGGTGAGCCTGTATACCATCACAAATGCGCGAGGAGAGTCGGTGAGCCTGACCGATTATGGAGCATCGGTGGTTTCGCTGCTGGTGCATGACCGGCAGGG
>FR880211.1:7983-10350 GCA_000435195.1 Clostridium sp. CAG:169
TGGTGCATGACCGGCAGGGAGCGCTGCGGGACATTGTGCTGGGCTGTGACGACGCACCGGCGTATGAGCGGCAGACCGCCTGCCTGGGCGGTGTACCGGGACGTCATGCCAACCGCATTGCCCGCGGACGTTTTGTGCTCAACGGCAAGACCTATCAGCTGGCAATCAACAATGGAGAGAACCACCTGCATGGGGGACCGACCGGCTTCCATCGCCGCCTGTGGAGGGCAGCAGTGGGGGAGAACAGCCTGACCTTTACCCGATTGAGCTGCGATGGGGAAGAAGGCTACCCGGGCAATCTGCTGGTGTCGGTGCGCTATACCTTTGATGATGAATGTCGACTGGGCATCCACTATCAGGCGTTGTGCGACCAGGACACCGTCATCAATCTGACCAACCATTCTTATTTCAATCTGGATGGTGAGGACAGCGAAAGTGTTGAGGGGCAGCACCTCCAGATTTTTGCGGACAGCTTTGCAGAAAATGATGCGGGATGTCTGCCGACCGGAAGAATCGTTTCGCTTGACAGCGAGGAAGGCGCTCCGTTTGACTTTAGGGAACCGACAGAGATTGGAAAAAGGCTGCATGAGGAAAACATCCATCTGAAAAACGGTTCGGGCTATGACCACAACTATCTGCTGAAAAAGCAGCCGGATGGTCTGTGTGCAAGGGCATACAGCCGTTCCAGCGGGATTCTGCTCGAGTGCAGGACCAGTGAGCCGGGAATGCAGCTGTACACCGGAAACTTTTTGTCCACCTCCAATATCGTTGGCAAGGGCGGAAAAAGCTATGCCGACCGGGCAGGGTTCTGCCTGGAGACACAGCACTATCCGAATGCAATGGAGCACCCGGAATTCCCAAGCGTTGTTTTGCCTGCCGGAGAGCTGTACGACACCACAACCGAATATCATATCAGCCTGCTGTAATCAGCAGGCTTTTTTGTGAAAAAAATACCAAAAGGAAGGAAAAAAAGAAGCATTCTAGTTCGATTGTTTAAAAGTACCTATACAATCTTAATAAATATAATATAATAAATCGGTGCGTTTGCACAGAAATGTGTTGGGGGATGTTAGATTTTGGCGGAATGAATTGATAAAATATATAAAAAAGATAGGGTAATCATGTAAAAAAAGTCGAAATTTCAAAAAACAATAAAAAAATAAACTGCAAAAATAAAAGAATTTTTTTTAGCAAATTTTGAAATAATTTTGAATTTTGTGCAAAAACGATAGTTTCGTTAAAAAAACAGGTTGAAAATGAAGTGTTTGCATAAGGGTAGAAGGTCTAAGAATGTTATTTTCCCTGACGGTTTGTATATATGGTATATAAAAAGCAGTTTAAATTAAGAAGAGGTATATAATATTGACAAAGCCCGGGTTATCTGTTATCCTATATATCAATCATTATTGATGTTATAACGACTCAGCAGGACGGTATAAAATTATTTTTATACCGTTTTTCATCTGGGAAGAAGTAATCATCAATAGCAGATTGCCGCTAAATATAGAAAAGAGAGAAGGCGGCATTTCGGTTTGATCTGCATTTTGTGGGTCGGTCGAAAAGCGAAGGAGGAACAACCAAACATGAAAAAGACACTTTCTAAACTGCTGGCTCTTGCATTGACTGCATCTTTGGTACTGAGCGGATGCGGCGGTAATGCTGAGGGCGGCAACAACGAGGCCAACAGCCAGGGTGGCCAAGCAAATGCTGAGGGCTCCGACAAAAAAGAAGAAGCAAGCAGCAAAGACGAAATTAAAGACCTGTACATCGCAAGAAACGCAGTCAGAGAGCTGGAAACTTTCAACATCCTCTACACTCAGCGTCAAGAAGATAGCGAAAACCTGACCAGCCTGGTAGACGGCCTGCTGGAGTCCAATCCAAAGGGTGAGCTGGTTCCATGTATCGCAGAAGAGTGGGGCAGCGAAGATGGCGGTCTGACCTGGACATTCAAAGTACGCGAAGGCGTAAAATGGGTCGATGTCAACGGCAATGAAAAAGCAGACTGTAATGCACAGGACTTTGCTACCGGTCTGGAGTGGGTTCTCAACTTCTACAAGAACGACTCCAACAACACCGCAATGCCGATTGAGATGATCAAAGGCGCTAAAGAGTACTATGAGTACACCAAGACCCTGTCTGAGGATGAGGCTAAAGCGCTGACCGCTGGAGAAGGCTCCAAGTTCCGCGAAATGGTTGGTCTCGAAACCCCAGACGACCACACTGTTGTTTACCACTGTGTAACCGAGAAACCATACTTTGACTCTCTGGCTTCCTATGTAGCTCTGTACCCACTGTCCCAGGGCATGGTTGATGAGCTGGGTGGCGCAGATGCAGTAAAAGCAATGAACAACGAGAACATGTGGTACA
>FR880212.1 GCA_000435195.1 Clostridium sp. CAG:169
GGACAAGCCGGTCTTTTCCCCGCACACGCGGGGGTGATTTTCCTTGTGCGAGTAGCAGAAAAGCGCTCGATTGGCGTTTTTCTATATGACAGCCATCATGTGAAAAACAGAATATTTGTTGTGACAACAAGGAAAGAGTGAATAAGAAAGACCTGCACAGCTATTATCCAGCTGTGCAGGTCTTTCTTATATTTGGCTCGGGAGTAGAACCCCGTTGGTACACAATTTTTATGGGAAAGTCCAGTGTGTGATCTCTTCTCTTAAATCTCTAATAAGAGCTCATGGTCAAGTCGGTGCTTTACCATTGATAAGGATTGCGTTAATCGGCATCATATAAAAACCGCACAGCTGTAGAGACAGAGCATGGGTAAAGAGATTAAGCGTAGTATACACCGAACAGAGTAAGAATATGGTCAGTTTCATTTAGAAAGTTATGAGGAACCTCTGGTTCTACATAATACAAAACCAAACAGCATGGATTGTATCCGCTGTGGTGAGTGCCTAAAGCGATGTCCCAAGAAGGCAACCCATAAAAAAGAAGGAGCAGAGCAACAACCGAAGGAATGAGCGGGCGTTTTGGGAAAAAGATGAAGTGAAAAACGAGGGAATTATTTGCACACTGTAAAAAAATAATGAATAAACATCTTGACTTCTATCATAAATTGACCTATAATGGGGACAACTAAATATTGCGTCATAGGTACTCTGTTTTCAGAGGATAATGGGGAATGCAGTGTGAATCTGCAACAGCCAACTCTACTGTATTAAGGAGTGTTTATTCATATCCATTGGATTGTTTTCAATCTGAGAAGGGAATAAGTGCGATGAATTTAAGTCAGGAGACCCGCCTAGGATGGTGTCTGCCATTTCGGTATGGGAAATGAAAGCAAAAATGATAGGGTCATTGCGTTCACAGGGAGTATTATACCGATTTTGGTATAATACTCTTTTTTTTGCAGACGGCACATTTAGCGAATTTACAATCGGAAAGGTGATTCGATGAAATCTCGCAAATTGATCGCTCTGTTACTTGCGGCTGTCATGCTGATTGGAACCATGACCGGATGTAATCAGAGTACAACAACACAAGCGGAAGTCCAAAATGAAACAGAGAACACAACAGAGGAGAACACAGAAACAGGCGTCAAAAAGGTAAAAAATCTGGTAATTGGTACAACTACACCCAATACGACCTTTAACCTGTACAGCCAGACGGACATCTTTGGACGAATCAATTATGTCGGATTTGTCCGTGGAAACTGGGTGTATGAAGCAGAAGACGGTTCTCTTCAGCCCTACTTCTTTACTTCCTTTGATATTTCGGATGATGGTTGTGTTTTGGACTTTACATGGCCTACCACTGCTGTCTGGGGCGATGGTCAGCCGGTAACATGGGACGATATTGCATTTACTATCAAATTTTTGGCGGAAACTGCAAAGAGTTCTTATTTCCTGAATCTGGTAAGCGTTGAGGAAACCGGAGAAGGAAAGGGAAGGATTACCTTCAGTCAGCCGGATGTTTATGGCTGGTTGTCCGGCTCTGCCATGATGCAGGGCGTACTTCCAAAGCATATCTGGGAAAAGTTTGAAGGAAGTGACGAATACAAAAATTATACCGGAGAAGATGCAGCCATCGGATGCGGTCCGTACAAGCTGGTATCCAAGGATGTTGATGCGCAGGTTTCCTATTATGAAGCAATTCCGGAAAATAACTACCACGGGGATATTACCGTTGAATCGGTCACCATCAAGACATATGCGGATGCAACTGCGGTAATGGCTGCTTTGAATGCAGGTGAGATCGACTGCTATTACGCATATTCTTCTCCTATTGATTACACCCTGATGGATATGATTTCTGACCCTGCCGTAGATAAGGGGGAGAGTGTTTATTCGGGCTGCAACCAGATGACCTTCGGTATGACCAGAAAAGCCGGCAGTGATTACAACTTCCGTTTGGCAGTTACCAAAGCGATGGACTGGGCGCTGCTGTCGAAGACCATCGGCGGCGATGATGCGGTTATTCCATGTGCCGGCATTATTCCGCCGTCCTGTAACGGTTATGTAGAAGGACTGCCACAGTTTGCACAGGATGTGGAGGAAGCTAAGAAAATTTTGGATGATGCCGGTTACCTTGATGTGAACGCAGATGGCTTCCGTGAATTCCCGGATGGTTCTGAAATGAAGATTTTGGTGGTTCCACAATACTCCAAAGATATGAATCTGAGAAATCGTATTGCAGAAGTCATCGTTGACAATCTTGCATCCGTAGGCGTAAACGCTTATGTTGACCAGTCGATCATTGTAAACTCTGAGGTGTGGGAAAGCAATATCAAGGAGGGAAATTATGATATTGCCATCGGCTACACAACCGCCGGTGTGGCAAGACATACCTCTGCTTTCCGCTATTATGTTTATGAGCCAAAGCCGGGAACCGACCGCAATGCTTCCTGGTTGTGGGGTACATACACCGACCCGACCTTTAATGAAACGGTATGGCGTATGCTGGGTGCCCATTCCAGCGAGGAATATCTGGAATGCATCACCTATCTGCAGAATGAAGCAGCAAAGACCCTGTTCGGTACTGCTCTGAGCTGGACCTCCTGCTATTATCCATATCGCACAGATAAATATGAAAACTGGTATAACCGTGCTTCCTGGGGTGTTGTAAACGACGAACTCTGGTATACACTGACTGCAAAATAATTTGACAAAAAGGGTTGCTCCTTGTCCCTATCCATTGAGCAGCCCATTTTTTATGAAGGTTGTGAAATCCAACGATGACTAAGCATATTTTCAAAAGAATTCTTGCTGCGTTTGCTACGATATTTGTTGTGATTACCATCAGCTTTTTTATGGTCCGGTTTATGCCCGGAGACCCGCTTCAGCACATTGTTGGTCAGGAGGAGTACTATTATCTGCTGGAAAAGGACCCGGGAGAACTGGAATTTATCGCTGAGAAGTATGGGCTGAATGATTCCTATGGTGTACAGTATGTAAGATATTTAAAAAGCATTGTTACCATGGACTTTGGAATTGCATATTCCAATAAGCAGCCGGTTTTGGATAACGTACTGAAAAGTATCTCGTGGACTGTTAGGCTGTCGATACCAACATGGATTCTGGGGGGAATCTTTGGTGCGGTATTAGGTGTTATAGCGGGTTGGAAGCCGGGAAAACTGTTTGATTCTATCATGACGCCGATTGCGCTGTTCCTGAATACAGTACCCTCCAACTGCATTGGTGTCCTTGCGCTGGTTGTTTTTGCTTATAATTTGAAGTGGGTTCCCATCAGTGGAATGACCAGTGGGATGACAACAGGTTGGGAGAGGACATTGGATATTTTGCATCATATGGTTCTGCCTTTGTCCATTTTGATTCTGTTTCGCACAGCCAGTGACTTTATGACGATGAAAAGCAGCGTGTCGCAGATTAGAAAAGAAGACTTTACTACAACAGCAGAATCAAAGGGACTGCCGGAAAGAAAGGTGCTGTTCCGTCATGTAATCAAGAATGCAATGCTTCCGTATGTCACCAGTATGTGTATGCAGATGGGCAGCCTATTATCGGGTTCTATGATGATTGAATCCATCTTTGGTTGGAAGGGCATGGGGCAGTTGTTTTATCAGTCTGTTTCAAACCACGATTTTCCTACAGCACAGCTGTGCTTTCTGGTTTCGGCATTTTGTGTGGTGATGGCAAATCTGATCAGTGATATTGTGATTGCATTCATTGATCCAAGAATTGCTTCTTAAGGAGGTGCCGATATGCAGAAAAAGAAAAAAATCAATCTTCCTGTAGTGATGGGAAGCATCATCATTATATTTTTTGTTGTGATTGCTCTTTTGGCACCCTATATTGCTCCGTATGACCCGGCAGCAACCAGTTCGCTGACCTATGCAAAGCCAAGTGCAGAGCACTGGCTGGGGACCAATGATGTGGGTCAGGATATTTTCAGCGAACTATTGTATGGAACTCGCATCTCGATGGGAATCGGTGTTTTTGCTGCATTTGTTGTTACCATTCTGGGAACGGTTCTGGCGCTGTTTTCCGGGTGGTATGGAGGATATGTGGACAAGGCTGTTACTGCCTTGACCAATCTTGCAATGGCATTGCCGGGTCTTGCGCTGACAACCCTTCTGGTGTGCTATTTGGAGCCGGGAATGCTGAGTATTGTGGTGGCAATTTCGGTAACATCATGGACCGGAACGACCCGAGTGCTGCGTTCCCGCATTCTGTCGCTGAAGGAAGAACCGTTTATTAAAATTGAAAAAGCAATCGGACAAAAGGACATTGTCATCATGTTTAAACATCTGCTCCCCAATATCAAGGATATCATCCTTTCCCGTGGAGCGATGGCAGTTTCCGGTGCCATGATGACAGAGGCCTCGCTGAGCTTTCTCGGCTTGGGTGCATTTGCTGAAAAAAGCTGGGGTGCAATCCTGCACTTTGCATTTTTTCGAAATGGTGTTGTCCGTGGGCAATACTGGTGGTATCTGCCGCCCATCATCTGCACCTCTCTGGCAGTGCTTGGTTTTATGCTGGTTGGCTATTACGGTCAGCAGAAAAAGTGAGGTGTAAAGGATGCTGGAAATAAAAAATGTTTCGGTTCAGTTTAGCGATGAAAGTGATGTGCAGGCAGTCGAAGATGTGAGCCTGACAGTTGCCGAAGGGCAGAAGATTGCACTGGTAGGAGAGACCGGCAGCGGCAAAAGTGTTTTGCTTCTTGCAATTTTGAGGCTTCTTCCAGAAACGGCGATTGTAAAAGGACAGGTGCTGTACAAAGGAGAAGATTTGCTGAGCTTAAAGAAAAAACAGCTGAACAAGATTCGTGGAGCCGAGATTTCCTATGTGCCGCAGGGAGGCGGAGGAAGCATGAATCCTCTTTTGAAGGTTGGATTTCAGGTAGGCGAGCCACTGATGGAGCACAAAGGATTCACAAAAAAGCAGGCGGTCCAAAGAAGTGTTGAGCTTCTGAAGATGTTTCGTTTAGGTAACGAGGAACAACTGGTCCATGCATACCCACATACTTTTTCGGGCGGTATGAGACAAAGAGCAATGGTGGCGATGGGAATTTCCGCAGGAGCGAAACTGATTCTGGCAGACGAACCCAGCAAAGGACTCGATGAAAAGAGAATTTCGCTTGTGGTAGAGGCGTTTGAGCAGCTAAAAGAAGAAAGCCTGCTTTGTGTCACACATGATATGATGTTTGCAGGAAGAATTTCAGACCACATCTGTGTCCTCTATGCGGCACAGCAGGTAGAGTATGGTCCAACCGAAGAGATACTGAAAAATCCGCTTCACCCATACACACAGGATATGATTTTGGCAATACCGGAAAACGGGATGAAAGTTTCCATGACGGGATTTGCTCCGCCTCACACGGATTATCAAAACTACGGGTGCCGGTACAAGCATCGGTGCAGATTTTGCACATCAAAATGTGATACAATGCCGCCGGTGTTTACACTTGGCGATAGAAAGGTAAGGTGCTGGAAATATGAGAATGAAAACTGAGAACCTTACCAAAATTTATAAAAGCCGTGTGAACAAAAAAGAAAATTTTTATGCTGCCAAAGATGTAAATATTACCTTAATGGAAGGGGAAACCATTGGGCTGTTTGGAGACAGCGGCAGCGGAAAATCCACATTAGGGCAAATGCTTTCGGGTCTGCTGAAACCTACCTCCGGCAGGATATTCTTCGGAGAAGATGAGCTGAAATATCCCTTTAAAGGTCCTCATAGGAGGGAGGTCCAGATCCTGTTTCAGCATCCTGAAATTTCATTTAACCCGGCATTACCCTTGCTCAGCAGCTTGAAGGAGCCTTATTCGCTGTATAACATCCCATATTCTTTATCGGCCTTGATTGAAAATGTAGAAAAATTCGGGTTACATGAGGAACACCTGTATCGAAAACCGGCTGAATTGTCCGGTGGTGAATTGCAAAGAGCAGCGCTTTCCAGACTGCTGGTCATGGAACCAAAGGTGATTATCCTGGACGAACCAACCTCCATGCTGGATGTAATCACACAGGCACAGATGATTCAGATGCTGCGGGAATACCAGAAAAAGGCAGGTACGTCGTATGTGTTTATTACGCACAACAGGACATTGTGCGAGGAAGTTTGTAATCGAATTTATGATGTGGAAAACGGAATTGTCACATTGGAGGAATCGTGATGGAAAAAGAAATTAAAAAGATTGCCATTCTTCATTGTAAAAAATCCGGCAGAGTCTGCACCGGCGCTGCGTGCTTTCGGGCATTTTATGACCGAAAGAAATCGTTTGAACAGTACGAAGGGCAACCGGTAGAGCTTTCGGCTTATTTTGATTGCAATGGCTGTGAAGCAGATAAACTGAACGACCCGGGATTTACAGAAAAACTGGAACGGATGAAAGAGGAACATGTCGACCGAATTCATATCGGAAAATGTTGTCTGGCTCGGTGTGAACAATTAAATCAAATGAAAGAAGCAATGGACAGGGTGGGTCTTTCTTATGTAGAAGGCACACATTAGTTCATTCTGCCTTTCAGATTGGGTTTGGTCGAATGACGATACCCGAAAATCTAACCATGATATACTCTCCTTCCGATTTATCAAGAAAGGATAAATCATTCTCCTTCCCACAAAAACAGCAGCTGCCTGCAAGCAGCTGCTGTTTTTGCCAAAGTAAAAAATGAGTGCAGGAAATCGCATGACCTTTTCGTCCTCAAAGGTTCAGGGCATTTTCCTATTTAGATATGTATATAATATACTCATTTCAATGATTTTGACTGTGTATTTATACAAAAAAATAAAACAATACGATAAAGTCTTGTGAAATAGTATGAATCACAGTATAATGAAGTCGACCACTCATTTTTGATTCAGGAGGGATTTTGAGCGATGTTGGATCTTATTTTAAAAAATACCGTTGTCTATGACGGTACAGGTGCACCTCCCTTTCATGGGAATATCGGGATTGCACAGGGGAAAATTGCAGTACTTTCCCAGCAACCGATAGCAGAGAAAGCGAAGGAAATCGTAGACCTTGGCGGGCTGGCGGCAGCTCCCGGCTTTATTGATTTTCACTCGCACAGTGATACGACCTTTTTGCCCGACAGCCGCTGTCAGTCCAAGCTGTTTCAGGGCATCACCTCCGAGGTGACCGGTCAATGCGGCTACACCGTTTATCCTTGTAAGCCGGAAAATCTGGAATTGATGAAGGAGTTTTCCTCGGTTAGCAGCAAGTGGGATTCCTATGTTTCTACCTCTATGGCGCAGTTTATTGAAAAAGCCAAGAGTGGAAATCGTCCAATGGCGACCAACCAGCTTCCGATGGTCGGACATGGAGCTTTGCGCGCTGGCGTCATGGGCTTTGAAGGACGAAAAGCCACCGCAGAGGAGTTGGCGGACATGGCTGCCTTGCTGGACAAAGAGATGGCAGACGGAGCCTGGGGAATGACACTGGGTCTTGGCTATGCGCCCGGTGTGTTTGCCGACCAGGAGGAACTGAACGCAATGGGTGAGGTGATAGCCAAATACGACGGTATCATCGCTTCCCATATGCGCAATCAGGGAGCGGAGATTATCGCTGCCCTGGAAGAAATGTATGAAATCAACCGAAAGACAGGCGCAAAAGTCCACATATCCCACCTGAAAGCCAGCGGCAAGGAGCAGTGGGGTTGGGCACCGAAAATTTGGGAATACATCGAGCAGGCACAGAAAAACGGCATTGCTGTAACGGCTGATATGTACCCGTACACAGCGGCGGCAACCGGCATTACCAATATCCTGCCGAAATGGACGCTGGAGGGCGGAGTAGCGGCTGCGGCAGCTCGGCTTGCTTCTGACCAGAGAGGTCAGATTTTGGCAGAGCTGGACCATCGCTTTGCGGAAAAGGAGGACGGTGAAGCCATTTATGTGGTCACCACCTACGGACTTTGCCCGGAAGCCGACGGCAAAAATATCTATGAGATGAGCCAAATCTGGAACTGCACCATGTCCGAAGCAGCTGCCCGACTGATGGTGGAAACCAAAGGCAGCGCAGACTGCATCTTCTTCTGTATGTCGGAAGAGGATGTGCTGTACTTCCTGCGCCAGGAGGTCACCATCGGGACCGATGGTTGTGGTATGCCGCTGAGTAAGGAGGAAAATGAGGGCAGACCGCACCCGCGTCACTTTGCGACCTTCCCGCGGTTTTTCCGTCTGGTACGAGAAGAAAAGCTCTGCACACTGGAGCATGCAGTCTACCGTGTGACCGGATTACCGGCTCAAATCATCGGATTGCAGGACCGCGGTCTGCTAAAGGAAG
>FR880213.1:0-5827 GCA_000435195.1 Clostridium sp. CAG:169
TCCCACTCGATCGTTGCCGGTGGTTTAGAAGTGATGTCGTAGCAGATGCGGTTGATGTGGTCAACTTCATTGACGATGCGGACCGAAACCTTATCCAGCACCTCGTACGGGATGCGTGCCCAGTCGGCAGTCATAAAGTCGGAGGTGGTAACACCGCGCAGTGCGAGGGTATAGTCATAGGTTCGGAAATCGCCCATGACGCCGACCGAACGCATATCGGTCAGAACCGCAAAATACTGGTGGATGGATTTATCCAGACCCGCTTTGGCAATCTCATCGCGGAAGATGAAATCTGCTTCGCGCAGGATGTCCAGCTTTTCTTTGGTAATCTCGCCGATGACGCGGATGGCAAGACCTGGACCCGGGAACGGCTGGCGGTTGACCAGATAATCCGGCAGACCCAGCTCTCTGCCCAGTGCGCGGACCTCGTCCTTGAACAGCAGGCGCAGCGGCTCGATGATTTCCTTGAAGTCGACATAGTCCGGCAGACCGCCGACATTGTGGTGAGATTTGATGACAGCAGCATCACCGGTGCCGGATTCTACAACGTCAGCATAGATGGTGCCCTGTGCCAGAAAGTCGACCTTGCCAATCTTTTTGGCTTCTTCCTCAAATACGCGGATAAATTCCTCGCCGATGATTTTGCGCTTTCTTTCCGGCTCGCTGACGCCAGCCAGCTTGGAGAGGAAACGCTCCTCTGCGTTGACGCGAACAAAATTGATGTCGCCGTTACCGAATACCGCTTCGATCTCGTCGCCTTCGTTTTTGCGCATCAGACCGTGGTCAACAAAGATACAGGTCAGCTGGTTGCCGATGGCTTTAGAGAGCAGCTTTGCAACGACCGAGCTGTCCACACCGCCGGAAAGAGCCAGCAGGACTTTGCCGTCTCCAACCTTCTGGCGAACCTGTTCAATCGCAGTGTTGCAGTAGTCCTTCATGCTCCAGTCGCCCACAGCGCCGCAGACGTTGTACAGGAAGTTGCGCAGCATTCCGCTGCCGTTTTCGGTGTGCTCTACCTCCGGGTGATACTGGAAGCCGAACACCTTTTTCTCCAGGTTCTGCATAGCAGCAACCGGGCAGTGGTCGGTGTGCGCAATGCTGACAAAGCCTTCCGGCAGCGCTCCGACATAGTCCACATGGCTCATCCAGGTGACTGCCTCAGCCGGCAGCGACTGGAACAGCGGGGAAGTGGTATCGAAATGGGTGGCTGTTTTTCCAAACTCGCGGGAAGGAGCGGTTTCCACCTTGCCGCCGAGGGTGTGCGCAATCAGCTGGCATCCATAGCACAGACCAAGCACCGGAATGCCCATCGAGAAGATAGCAGGGTCGATTTTAGGAGCGTTTTCTGCATAAACGCTGTTTGGACCGCCGGTGAAGATCAGACCGATCGGGGAGTAGGAACGAATCTTTTCCACCGTAGCGGTTCTGAAGGGAATGATTTCGCAATAGACGCCCAGATCACGGACGCGGCGTGCAATCAGCTGGTTATACTGACCGCCAAAGTCCAGGATCAGCACGTTTTGATGTGACATGAAGACACCATCCTTTCAGGGATAGAAAGTAAATTTATATACCTTAAATTATAAGGGAGAAACGCACTTTTGTAAATAACCGCAAGGCAAAAAGACCACAACAGAGGAAAACTCTGGAGGATTGCCGAAGATTTTGTCACAGCGATGCGCTTGAAATAGGAATTTTGTTGAAAAGCTTTGGAAGCATTCGACAAAAATTTCAGCAGAAAGGATTGCCATTGGTAGGCGTGCAAACAAAAGGAATACTATCCTTGAGAACAGCTGTGAAAGGATGAAGTAAAATGAAACGAAGTTTTTTACAAAACAGCGCACGCAGGACGGCGTTTGTACTGGCGATGCTCCTGCTGCTGGGAGGAACACCGGTACAGGCGGCAGAAAACACCACCGCCTGCAAAAACCAACAGCCGTCGATGGAAAGCAGGGTCTGCCCGCTGCTGCTGCCGCCGGGCAACAGTGTGACCCTGTCGGCAGAATATCTGGAGATGCGGCTGGGACTGCCCGCAGGTGAGATTGCAGCTATCACCATCACCTCCCTGCCAAAACAGAGCGGCGGCAGGCTGATGCTCGACGGTGTGGAGGTGCAGATGTACGACACCATCCTGCGCAGTGAACTGGACCGGCTGTGTTATGTGCAGGACGACAGCGCACAGCAAGCCGGCGCCGGATGGTTCAGCTTTATTCCGCTGTGCAAGGAAAGCACAAAAATTTGTGCGACCTTTCAAATCGGGCAGCAGCCGGACACTGCGCAGCGCCCGTTGGTGCAGGACGTCTTTTGCTGCACCAGCGGACAGACGCCGGTCTTTGCAGCGCTGTCCTGCTTGCAGGGGAAGGTGGTATACACCGTCCAGCGAAAGCCTGCCAAGGGCAGCGTTTGCTTTGCAGATGGGAAATGTGTCTACACGCCCAATGAGGGAACGCAGGGAACCGACCGTTTTGTGCTGACTGCGCTGGACGAACAGGGCGGAGTATCGGCGCCCATCGAGGTGCAGGTGATGATTCGGTCGGAAGGATAGGGAGAGCCGCAGTCAAACGACTGCGGCTCTTGTTTTTATA
Source organism: Clostridium sp. CAG:169 (assembly GCA_000435195.1). Taxonomy (GTDB): domain Bacteria; phylum Bacillota; class Clostridia; order Oscillospirales; family Ruminococcaceae; genus Negativibacillus. Next base: position 2,586 of record FR880213.1, read on the forward strand.
GATCGGATAAAATCGGGTCGAAATATTTGGAAAGTTCACCAAAAGCAGAGCGATTATATTGAAAAATAATATTATTCAGAATATAATATAAAAAAACAAAAAGGAAGGTACAAAATAGATGAAAAAACTTTCTGTACTGCTGGCTTTGCTGTTGGTGCTGAGTATCTGTTTGACCGGATGTCAGCCGCAGCGGATGGGTGTGGAGGAATATCTGCAACGGTACGCGACCAAGCTGGAATGGGAAAACGGAATCACCAACCGGGCGTTTGGTAATGCGGATTATCGCGTCTTTTTAAGCGGGGAAACGCACGCCAAGCAAAAGGGTTATGAAGCCAAAAAACTGCTGATTCAGTATTTTCACGAGAAGCAGAAGGTGGATTATCTGATTTTTGAAATAGGCATGGGACACGGCTTCCTGATGGATGATTATATTCGAACGGGGAATGAGGAAAACCTGCGATTTTTCCTGGAGGAGCTCAAGGGGACAATGGCATATTCGCAGGAGGAGTATGAATTCTGGCAGTGGCTGTACGAATACAACCAACAGCAGCCACAGAAGCACAAGCTGCACGTCCTTGGGCTGGACATCGAGTTTCAGGCAAACTCCAGCGCACGCGGCTTATCGCTGCTGCTGGACGAGAGTGTGACACCGGCACAGGAGATTCGAACGCTGATTGAAAAGCTCAAAACATCGGATGGGGAGGCGCTGGGAAAACTTCCGAAGGCGATGGAGCAGTATCCGCAGGAGATGCAGGAGGCGTTTGGAGAAAATTTTGCGTGGGCACAGCAGTATGCCAAGAATATAACGGCGACGGTTACATTTTATCAGGTGCGCAAGGAAACAGAAGATGAAGAGCAGGCGCACCGGGTGCGGGATGATGCGATGACAGAAAAGCTCTGCTTTGCAATCGAGCAGCTGCCGAAGCAGGCAAAATTTTTCGGGCAGTTTGGCAATGCGCACGTCCTGCAAAAAGATACCGCAGCGGATGGGTACAATCTGGACTACCATCGTTTTGCAACACAGTTGCAGGAGGAAGATTCTCCGGTAAAAGGGCAGGTCTGCTCCATCTATATGGCATTTCCGCACAAAAATGTGATGGCGCCTTCCGGTTATGCCTTCCCATCCAACAAAACCCTTCCGTTCGAGCTGTTTGAGGATTACTTTGGGCAGGACACCCTCATCCCGCTGGATGAAAAGGGCAGTCCGTTTGTACATGGAGAAGGAGAAGAAGCGACCGATCCTGCCGCAGGATTGACCGATTATTTTCAAAAGGTGATGCTGCTGCCCGGCTCGAAGGATGCGATTCCTTATCAGGGGTAGATTGGCAGAAAAACAACAGCAGAGGAATGTTCCGTGCGGAACATTCCTCTGCTGCTTTGTGATGTTTTACCTGTTTCAATAAAACAGTGTCCGGCTTTAAGCTGGTCTGCTAGAATTTCAGCTTTTTGATGATGTAGTGGGTCAAATCCTTCATCGGGATTCTTTCCTGCTGCATGGTGTCGCGGTCGCGAACGGTGACACAGCCGTCTTCCTTCGACTCAAAGTCGTAGGTGATGCAGAACGGGGTGCCGATTTCGTCCTGACGGCGGTAGCGTTTACCGATGGAGCCGGCTTCATCGTAATCGACCATGAAGTGTTCGCTCAGCTCGGCGTACAGGGCAGAAGCTTCCTCCGACAGTTTCTTGGAGAGCGGCAGGACGCAGGCTTTAAACGGAGCCAGTGCCGGATGCAGGTGCATGACCACACGGGTGTCGTTCTTTTCTGCATCCACGACCTCTTCGTCGTATGCTTCGCACAGGAATGCCAGTACCACACGGTCAGCGCCCAGAGAAGGCTCGATGCAGTATGGGATGTAATGCTCGTTGGTTTCCTGGTCAAAGTATTCCAGCGGTTTGCCGGAGTGCTCGCTGTGGCGGGACAGGTCGTAGTTGGTGCGGTCTGCAATTCCCCACAGTTCTCCCCAGCCGAACGGGAAGAGGTATTCAAAGTCGGTGGTTGCTTTGGAGTAGAAGGAAAGCTCTTCTTTCTCATGGTCGCGCAGGCGCAGGTTTTCGTCGGTCATGCCCAGATCGAGCAGCCATTTGTGGCAGAAGTCCTTCCAGTACTGGAACCATTCGAGGTCGGTGTCCGGTTTGCAGAAGAATTCCAGCTCCATCTGCTCAAATTCGCGGGTACGGAAGGTAAAGTTTCCGGGAGTGATCTCGTTACGGAAGGATTTACCGACCTGTGCGATACCGAACGGCAGCTTTTTGCGGGTGGTGCGCTGAACATTGGCAAAGTTTACAAAGATACCCTGTGCGGTTTCCGGGCGCAGATAGATCTGGCTCTTGGCATCCTCGGTGACACCCTGGAAGGTTTTGAACATCAGGTTGAACTGGCGGATGTCGGTAAAGTTGGTGCTGCCGCAGTTCGGGCATTTGATGCCGTTTTCCTTGATGAAGTCCATCATCTGCTCGTTGCTCCAGCCGTCGGCGGATTTGCCGGTGAAGTCTTCAATCAGCTTGTCGGCGCGATGACGGGTCTTGCAGTCCTTGCAGTCCATCAGTGGGTCGGAGAAGCCGCCTACATGACCGGTTGCAACCCAGACCTCCGGGTTCATCAGGATGGCGCTGTCCAGACCGACGTTGTATGGGGACTGCTGGACAAAGCGTTTCCACCAGGCGCGTTTGACGTTGTTTTTCAGCTCAACACCCAACGGACCGTAGTCCCATGTGTTGGAAAGACCGCCGTAGATTTCGGAGCCTGCAAAGATAAAGCCTCTGCCTTTGCACAGAGAAACGATTTTTTCCATTGTTTTTTCGTTGTTGTTCATCACAAATTCCTCCTTCTATTTATTAAAGAGTAAAGAAAATCTGCTCTCAGATAACCTTATGAAATGCTGTCGGATGCCAATGAAAAGAAAGCCTTCATATTGTTTAATGATAAACAATTTTAGGGTGGAAGTCAAGGGAAGAGAGCGACAAACCGCCTGTTTATGCGGAAAATGTTGCCTGTTTTGGACGCTGAGCAAAAAAATTGAAAAAAGATAAAAAAAGATGAAAAAAGGTGTTGACAAAATGGAATGGATGCGATATAATAACAAACGTGCTCGACGAGGCGTAGCTCAGTTTGGTAGAGTGCTTGGTTTGGGACCAAGATGCCGCAGGTTCAAGTCCTGTCGCCTCGACCATAAAAAGTTTAGTGCGAACTATTGACATTGGATTCGATGTCTGCTATAATGAACAGGCTGTTTCCACAACAT
>FR880213.1:5860-21533 GCA_000435195.1 Clostridium sp. CAG:169
TAGCTCAGTTGGTAGAGCAGCTGATTTGTAATCAGCAGGTCGGGGGTTCGAGTCCGTCCACCAGCTCCACTAAACTTGATAAAAATTAAATATGGGCGAGTTCCCGAGTGGCCAAAGGGGGCAGACTGTAAATCTGTTGTCAGTGACTTCGGTGGTCCGAATCCACCCTCGCCCACCAAATCGGATGGACACAAAAGTGTCCATCCGATTTTTGTTTATATACGGCTTTGCGCCTTTAGAGCGTAAACTTCAAAATGATTTTCCGTGAAAGAAAAATATAAAAACTTTTTGAGAGCAAGAGCGGGGTTTTCGTCTGAATCTTTCAGGCGAAAACTCTGCTCTTTTTATTTACCCGAGAGAGGTTCGCATTGGTTCAATGTAAATTATTTATGAACATCCTCGAAAGTTGTACAAAACAGGGCAATTTTTGAGTGATTTCTCCCTATTGGTGAAAAGACTTATCTTTACCACCAAATAGGGGAGTGTTAAAATGTATGTAAAACAGATGTGCGGATATGCCATTTCACAGGATATGTTCTGTATCTTGACAAAAGGTCTATTGGATTTTTATTCGCCGCCCACACAGGAGAGCCGGAATTATAAAAACTGGGTTGCTACTTTGGATTTAAAAACCTGTCCAAAGTGTCGTTCCCGCCACGGTCAAATCTATTAGATGGATGAGACACCGGACACAGAACCACCGCTTCACCCAAACTGCCGGTGCAAGATAAAATCAATGGAAGCAGTGATTGCCGGAGAGGGAATAAAGGACGGACAAAACGGTGCCGATTACTGGATGAAGTATATTGCAGACCTGCCGGACTATTATATCACCAGAGACGAATTATTATCTTTAGGCTGGGAAAAAGGTAAATCACCCGCTAAGTTTGCGCCTGGAAAAATGGTTACTATGGGAATTTACAGAAATGATGATAACCGTTTGCCACAGATTTCTGGGAGGGTTTGGTATGAGGCAGACATCAACTATTATAGCGGAAGACGAAACGGTCATCGTTTGTTATGGTCGAACGATGGATTGCTGTTTGTTACCTATAATCATTATGAGATATTTTTAGAAATCATTTAAAGGAGGTTATGCGCAATGAAAGAGAAAAAAATCGTCACACTGGACTTAACCGACTGCAAGTACTTGGGAGAGATTCATCAGAGAATTAAAAAGGCGTTTCATTTTCCTGATTTTTACGGGGAAAACTGGAGTGCATTTTGGGATTTGTTACGGAGCGAGTGTGATGCAGACAAAGTAATAATAGTAGGGGAAGATTCTGTATCCAAAGAGTTAGGCACTAGTGTTCAAATCCTAAAAGGGATTTTAAAAGAGTTTAAAGAACTTTGCGATAAAGACGGCGACCCAATAGAGATTGAAATACACGGTTAAGGGATATTTTTGTTGATGCAGGGTGGCATCTAAAATATTGATCCTCTTTAAAAACGTGTTTGACTGTATGGTCAGACACGTTTTTTGCGCTCTCATCCCCTATAAATGAGCAGACGACAGAGGCTATCGCGCAGTTTTAAACCGGATGGGGAAAGAAATGTGAAAAACAAAGGGGAGAAAATCGCTTCTTTAGGATTCGCACAAAAGAAAAGAAATTTTTATAGGAAATTGGACGATTGATTTTTTGGAAAATGAGCGTATAATAATACTCATAAGTTGCATACGCAACATTTGCGCACTGAAACTTTTGCATGTGCAACGGTTGTGGATGTAAGCTTGTGTGTTATGAAAAGGAGGGAAAAAGATGAACGGAATCATGAAGTACATCAACCGCATCTCTCGATGCAACGGAGTTGTCTACGCAAACCGTCTGCGCGGGTATGGCATTACCCAGTGCCAGCACCCATACATCCTGCTGATTTGTCGGGAACCGGGTATTCCCCAGGAAAAGATTTCCCGGGAGCTGTGCGTCAATAAAAGCAGCGTGACCAGACAGATTACCTTGATGGAAGAAAAGGGATTGATCATGCGCAAACAGGACCCGACCGACCGGCGGGTATGGAGGGTATATCCCACCCAGAAGATGCAGGAGCTGCTGCCACACGTGCGGCTGGTGATGAAGGAGTGGAACGAATATCTGCTGGAAGAGTTCAGCGAGGAAGAACAGGAGAAGTTGGTTGTCGCTCTGGAAAAACTGATGCAGCGGGCGCAGACTGCGGCGCAAGAAAGTCTGAAGGGGAGATAAGCACACCGATGAAAGGAATATTTCCGTATTTAAAACCTTATGTACCCCGTATGAGCGTTGGGGTCTTGACCAAGTTTTTGGGAACAGTGGTCGAACTGCTGATCCCATGGATGCTTTCTTACATCCTGGACAACATCGTCCCGCTCAAGGACACCAAACGGGTGTTGATTTGGGGACTGTACATGGCAATCTGCGCGGTGCTGGCATTGCTGATGAACATCTATGCAAACCGCGTGGCAGCATCGGTCGCAAGAGATACCACCCGGGCGGTACGCCACGATTTGTTTAAAAAAATATCCTATCTGTCCTGTCGGCAGATCGACGAGTTTTCCATCCCGTCGCTGGAATCCCGACTGACCACCGACACCTATAACGTCAACCAGGTCATCGGAATGATGCAAAGAATGGGAATCCGTGCACCGATTTTGCTCATCGGCGGCATCTGCATCACCATGACGATGGAGCCGGTGCTGACATTGGTGATGATTTCGGTCCTGCCGTTCATCACACTGGTGGTATGGCTGGTCTCCCGCAAGGGGATTCCGATGTACGGCTACCTGCAAAAGGGCATCGACATGATGGTGCGCACCGTGCGGGAAAGCATCGCCGGAATCCGCGTCATCAAGGCGCTTTCCAAGGTCGAACAGGAAAAGGAGCATTTTGCGCAGGTCAATGCTGAGGTGGTTCGCCGCGAAAGCCGCGCTGCCATCCGCATGGGCATCACCAACCCGATGATGAACCTGCTGCTGAATATCGGTTTGACCCTGGTTATTCTGGTGGGAGCCTACCGTGTCAACGAAGGCAGCACCCAACCCGGTGTCATTATCGCATTCCTGTCCTATTTTACCATCATCCTGAACGCCATGCTGACCGTGACCCGAATGTTCGTCATGTACTCCCGCGCCAGTGCATCGGCAGGACGAATCCAGGAGGTTTTGGAAACACCGGAGGATATGGAACTGACCGACGAACCGAAGAAAAATGAGGAAGAGCACATTGTCTTTGAAAATGTCAGCTTTTCTTATAAAAACAAATCGGTCAAGAACATCGACAACATTTCCTTTAAACTTAAAAAGGGAGAAACACTGGGTATCATCGGCGCAACCGGCTCGGGCAAGACCACCATCATCAATCTGCTGATGCGCCTGTACGAGAAGGATGCGGGCAGCATCCGCATCAACGGGCAGGAGGTTTCCTCCATTCCGCCGCACGAGCTGCATACCAAGTTTGGAGTGGTCTTCCAAAACGACGTCCTGTTTGCCGATACCGTCCGCGAGAATATTGACTTTGGCAGAAACCTGCCGCAGCAGCGCATCGAGCAGGCAGCTGTTTCTGCACAGGCGATGGAGTTCATCGACACCCTGCCGGAACGGTTTGAACACATGGTCACCGCAAGAGGAACCAACCTCAGCGGCGGACAAAAGCAGAGGGTCCTGCTTTCCAGAGCGTTGGCGGGTCATTCTGAAATCTTGATTCTGGATGACTCCTCGAGTGCGTTGGACTATAAGACCGATTCCCAGCTGCGCGCTGCGCTGCGCGAGCAGTATGACGGCATCACCACCATCGTCATCGCACAGAGGGTCAGCTCGATTCTGCATGCCGACCACATCCTGGTGCTGGATGAAGGAAAGGAAATTGGCTACGGCACCCACGAACAGCTGATGGAAAGCTGTGCAGTCTACCGTGAAATCAGTGAATCTCAGATGGGAGGGGATTTTGGATGATACCAAACGACCCGAATCAACATAAACCAAGGGACCGCAAAAAGGTCATCCTGCGGCTTGGAAAATATCTGCTGCAACACAAGTGGATGGTGCTGGCAGCGGTCAGCCTGACCATTACCGGCAACCTGTTGGCTCTGCTGGGACCGATGCTGTCCGGCTATGCCATCGATGCCATCGGCGTCGGACCGGGGCAGACCAACTTCGATTTGGTGCTGTTTTACTGCGGTCTGATGCTGGTGTTCTATGTGCTTTCTTCGGGACTGAGCTACCTGCTGTCGGTGCTGATGGTCAAAATCAGCCAGAAGATTGTTTATCAGATGCGTAAAGATTTGGTGGATAAGCTGCTGGAGCTGCCGGTGCGCTTTTTTGACAGCCACCAGACCGGAGACATCATCAGCCGCCTTTCCTATGATATTGATACAGTCAACTCCTCGCTGTCCAACGACCTGCTTCAGATTGCAGCCAGTGCCATCACCGTCATCGGCTCCTTTATTATGATGCTGCGCATCTCTCCGCCTTTGATTTTGGTGTTTGTGGTCACGGTGCCGATTTCGGTGCTGTTCATCATCTACCGCACCAAAAAGGTGCGCCCGCTCTTCCGCAAGCGCTCGGCAAAGCTGGGCGAGCTCAACGGCTTTGTAGAGGAAATCATCTCCGGTCAAAAGACCACCAAAGCCTATCACCAGGAGCAGACGATGGTCGGACGTTTTGACCAGCGAAACAATGAGGCGGTAGAAGCCTACTATATGGCAGACTACTATGGAAGTACCGTGGGTCCATCGGTCAGCTTTATCAACAACCTGTCGCTGACCCTTATCAGCATCTTCGGCTCTCTGCTGTATCTGGTGGGGAGTGTCTCGCTGGGCAACCTTTCCTCCTTTGTGCTGTATTCCCGCAAGTTTTCCGGTCCTGTCAACGAGATGGCAAACATCATCAGTGAGCTGCAATCGGCAGCAGCGGCGGCAGAACGTGTTTTCCGTATGATCGACGAACCGGCGGAGGCAGCAGACCTGCCGCAGGCAAAACCGCTGGAGGAGGTCAAGGGCGATGTCCAGATGAAGGACATCCAATTTGGCTATGAGCCGGACAAGGTGATTATCCACGACCTTAACCTGCACGCAAAACCGGGCAGCCTGGTGGCAATCGTAGGACCGACCGGTGCAGGCAAGACCACCATCATCAATCTGCTCATGCGCTTCTATGACCCGCAGAAGGGACAGATTTTGATGGAGGGACGCGACAGCCACGACATCACCCGCAAGAGCCTGCGTGCAGCGTACACAATGGTTTTGCAGGACACCTGGCTGTTTTATGGAAGCATCTATGACAATATCGCCTTCAGCCGACCGGATGCAACACCGGAAGAGGTCATCGAGGCGGCAAAAGCGGCAAAGATACACAATTACATTATGAGCCTGCCGGACGGCTATGACACCATCGTCAACGGAGATGGTCTGAACATCTCGCAGGGACAAAAGCAGATGCTGACCATCGCGCGCGCGATGCTCTCCGATGCGAAGATGCTGATTCTGGACGAGGCGACCTCCAATGTGGACACCCGAACCGAGATGCAGATTCAGTCGGCGATGCGCAACCTGATGAAGGATAAAACCTGCTTTGTCATTGCACACCGGCTTTCCACCGTACAAAACGCCGACACCATCCTGGTCGTTCAGCACGGCGACATCATCGAACAGGGCAACCACGAACAGCTGATGAAAAAAGGCGGGGTGTATGCAGGCTTGTATTCCTCCCAGTTCCATTAAACCATCTTGGCAAATTCTTCAAAAAAAGCACCCACAAGGGTGCTTTTTTTTCGGAAAATACTCGTTGCATACAAAGAAAAGCTGCGCTATACTGGTAGGGAGAAATGAGGAGTAGGGAATATGCAAAATTGTAAGCGATTTTTGAAGCAGGAGCCGGTCTTTGTCATTGCAGCTGTCTGTGCAGTGGTTTCGATGCTGTGGGTGCCGCCCTCGGCGCAGTATCTGGAGTATATCGACCTTCGTGTGCTGGAGCTGCTGTTCTGTCTGATGGCGGCGGTGGCAGGGATGCAGCAGGAGGGGACCTTTCTGGTGCTGTCCCAGCGGATGCTGGCAGGCAGGAAAAGCAGCCGCCTGCTGACCTTATCACTGGTGATGCTGCCGTTTTTTGCCTCGATGCTGATTACCAACGATGTGGCGCTGATTACCTTCGTGCCGTTTGCAGTGCTGGTTTTACAGCTGACCAATCAAATACAGCGGCTGGCATGGGTGGTGACCCTGCAAACGATTGCCGCCAACATCGGCAGTATGCTGACGCCGGTGGGCAATCCGCAGAATCTGTACCTGAGCAGCTTTTACGGGATGGATGCGCCAAGCTTCTTTGCCGTGACGATTCCGGTGGTGGCGCTGAGCTTCTGCCTGCTGGCAATCTGCTGCCTGTGGGGAAAAAACAGACAGATCGAGGTGCGCTTTGAGCACAAAGAGGTCATCCGCAGTCCCAAAAGGCTGACGGTCTTCCTTGCGTTGTTTGGGCTGAGTCTGCTATCGGTGCTGCATCTGGTGGGGAGCCATCTTGCCTTTTTGCTCACCGTCCTGATTCTGCTTGTGGCGGACCGTTCGGTGCTCAAAAAGGTGGACTACTGGCTGCTGGCGACCTTTGTCTGCTTTTTTATCTTCGCGGGGAATATGGGCGCCATCCCATCGGTGCAGCATTTCCTGGGAAATGTGATGGAAAGGAACACCATGCTGTGCGCGGTGGCATCCAGCCAGATCATCAGCAATGTGCCGGCGGCGGTGCTGCTGTCCAATTTCACCCGCGATGCAAAGGGGATGCTGCTGGGAACCAACATCGGAGGTCTGGGGACGCTGGTGGCTTCGCTGGCAAGCCTGATTTCTTTTAAACTCTATGCGCGCACCCCGCAGGCAAAGCTTTTGCCCTATTTGGGAATCTTTACAGCGGCAAATGTGGCAATGCTGGTACTTTTGTATCTGTTTGCGGCAATTTGTTTATAAACGGGAAACAAGAAAGGAACGAGAAAAATGGAAAGAAGTAAAGTTTGGGAAGCAGCACAGAAACACAAGGACGGATATAACTGCTGTCAGGCAGTCGTCTGCACCTACTGCGAGCGGTTGGGAATGGATGAAAAGACCGCCTTCCGCGCAGCGGAGGCGTATGGACTGGGCATTGCAGGAATGTTCCAGACCTGCGGCAGCGTATGCGGTATGATGATGCTGGCAGGATTGAAAAATTCCGATGCCAACCTCGCACAGCCTGCATCCAAATTTGCAACCTTTGACCTGGGCAAAGAGATGGCAAAACGCTTTGAGCAGAAGAACACCAGCATGATTTGTTCTGACCTGCGCGGAACCGACGGCAAGACCGACCGCCTGCGCTCCTGCCGCGGCTGCGTGATGGATTGTGCGCAGATTGTGGAAGAGATGCTCTTCCCCGGCGAATTTGAACCATACGACGGACCAAGCGAGCTGTAAGCTATGTAAAAAAGAGGAACCGATTTTCGGTTCCTCTTTTTTTATTGCGGAGATTTTAAAAAGAAAAAGCCCATTCCAATTGGAATGAGCTTTTGGCGGGAATGTGTGGGAATTGAACCCACCTATGCAGCTACTAACTGCAATTACTGGTTTTGAAGACCAGAGGGCACACCAGCACCCATCCACTCCCAAATGCTTAACTAGTATAACACAGAAAAAGAGTATTGGCAAGAAGTTTCTATTTTGTGGCGGCATTATTGGAAGATTGCACAAAAAAGTGTCGATTCCTTTTTGGCTTTGTTAAGACAAAGGCAAATCCGTTTCCGGCAAAGTGAGGATGAATAAAGAAACACTGTGGTAATTGTAGAATATGTCCATTGAGTTTCGGCAAAATCTTTGCTAGAATAAAGCCATAGAACAGAAAAGGGGAGATCTTACGATGAAAAGATGGGCAGGGATTTTATTGGCGGCAGCTTTGTCGATTGCCTGCTGTGCTTGTTCGATGCAGAAGCCGGAGCTGTCGGTTGCGCCGAGCAGCTTTTCCCGGGAAACCACCGAGGTGCTTCGTCCGTTCCAGAGCGAATTGCAGTTTGTTGACCTAAAGCTCAACGAGGATGCCAAGCAGTGGAAGATTTCCCTTTGGAGCTATCGCGACGGAGAGTGGAAAGAACAGGGTAAGATGTTTGAAAAGGTAAAGCAGAAGTCCGAATCGCTTCGCATTGCAATACGCCTGACGACCAAAGAATGTGACCTTTACCTGATAGACGAAAATGGATTTTCCAAGGCAAGTTACAGCAGTATCGGGACCAATTTTGAGCAGACACAGACGGTGATAGACCAACGAATCGAACAAAAGACGCCGTTTGCCATCGGAGAAGAGGTCACCCTCTGGGCAAAACTGGGCGTTGACGGGCAGCAGATCGAAGCGGGGGATTTGACGAAGGATTTTAGAAGCTGCCCCTGTACGGCAGGAGCTGCTGTTACTGTGACTATTTTAGATGAAGAGCCGCAGGAGCAGCAGGAATAAAAACATAGAAGAAAAGAAGGGTCGTGTATCGCTGGCGATACACGACCCTTTGTGATGGGACAAGATAAAACCTTACTTAAAGGTGCGGGCGTCTCCGACCTTTTTGGTGATGCCGCGTTTGTCCCAGTATTCCAGAACGGCAACGGCAAATTTTCGGGAAGCACCCATCAGGTCGCGCATCTCTGCTAAGGTGATCTGACCGTTTTGGTCGACGTGCTCCTTGGCAAGGGTGAGCGCCTTGTTGTAGTAGTCGGCGTGCAGCAGAATCTTTTCCTCCACACGCACCAGTTTACCGGTGTTGACCAGCGATTCCAGCACCTGCTTAAAGTTTTTCACCTTCGGGAAGCGGGCAGCAATCTGGTCGGGCGATTCAGGGGAGAAGCCGCCCTGCAAAAAGGCGTTTTCAATCTCCTGCTGGTTGTTGTCCTGCTGTACCTCAAAGTCGGCAAGGGCAACGCAGTTGTTGACATACTTGAGCACCTTGCGGTTGACCAGCGAATCGGTGATCTTATCCACCACCGAGATGTCCTCGTACTTGATGAGCTTGTTGCGGAACTCGTCCTTCTTCATGCCCTCACGCAGAGGATTTTCCTTGTGGTAGCTTTCCAGCAGTTTGACGGCGCTGTCCTTTAAGCGGTTGAGGTAGTCGGTGTGGATGACAACGTTGTCGCTGACGCGGAAGGCGACCTTGTCCTTGATGAGCTTGTTGATCTGCTGGTCAAACTGCTCTTTGGGGATGCCGGTTTGAATCTGCAAAAAGTCGAGCGTTTCAAAGCGGGCAGAATAATCCCGCAGGGCAGCGCTGATCTTTTCGCGGTCGGAGCCGCCTTCCTTGAGTTTTAACGATTCCAGCACAGCCGCATCGTTGCGTTTGTGCTTAAAAGGGTTGGAGTCGAGGATGACACCGCCGCCGATGGTTTCCACCGGAGAGTAGAAGCGCAGGACAAAGCGGTCGCCGGTCTTGACAGCGATCTCCTCCTCCAGGCGCAGCTGCGCGTAACAGCTTTCGCCGGCGCCCACGCTGTCGCGGTCGAGCAGGACGATCTTGCACAGGATGTCCCGCGCACCGTGGTAGAGATGCAGGCGGGTGGCGTTGCGAATCTCACGGTCGCAGTCCTTGAGGACGGTGAGGTGGATGTCGATCATCATGGTAGTGTGCATTGAGTCGGGCACAGCAATGACGTCACCCTTGTTGAGGTCGGTCTTTTTCAGTCCCGCCAGATTGACAGCGACCCTCTGACCGGCGTATGCCTCCTGCACATCCTGCGAGTGGACCTGCAGGTTGCGGATGCGGCTTTCGATGCGGGACGGATAGACGGTGACCGGGTCGCCGACCTTCATCGTTCCTTCAATCAAAGTGCCGGTGATGACAGTACCAAAGCCCTCCACCGAGAAGATGCGGTCGACCGGGATGCGGAAGGGGACATCCAGATTTTTGATCTGGGTCTTTTGGTCGATCATGGTAAAGATAGCCTGCCGCAGCTGTTCGATGCCTTCGCCGGTGTAGGAGGAAACAGGGATGATCTGCGCATTTTCCAAAAAGGTGCCCTGCACCTCCTGGCGGACCTCATCACAGACGATTTCCAGCCAGTCCTCATCGACCATGTCCTTTTTGGTGACGACGATGATACCCTCCGAGATGTTCAGCAGCGACAGGATGCCCAGATGCTCGCGGGTCTGTGGCATAAAGCCCTCGTCTGCGGCGACAACCAGCAGGGCAAGGTCGATGCCGCCTGCGCCTGCTAGCATATTCTTGACAAACTTTTCATGCCCCGGCACATCAATGATGCCTGCCTTTTCGCCGTCGGGCAGGTCGAGGTAGGCAAAGCCCAGCTCGATGGTGATACCGCGTTTCTTTTCTTCCTTGATGCGATCGGTTTCGATGCCGGTCAATGCCTTGATCAGGGCAGTTTTGCCGTGGTCAACGTGTCCGGCGGTACCGATGATGATATTTTTCATGTGCGTGGCTCCTTTGTGAAAGCTGCCCTTTGCAGGACAGGGTCGGGTGAGAAAGAACTATTTGGAACAGCAGTCCAGGATGCTCTGGGCAACATAATCAAAGTGACGGGATTCGATGGTGCGCACATCCAGCAGCAGACGGTCCTTGGAGATGCGGGCGATGACCGGCAGCGGGTCGTGCTCGCGCAGGCGGGTTTCCAGCAAATCCAAAGAGATGCGGGTCGGTTCGACAGCGACCACCGAGCTGCGAATCATCTGGGTTGGCACCGAGCCGCCGCCGACCTGTCCGAAATCTTCGGTCAGGGTGACGCGGTAGCTGCCGTCGCAGACCTTTTGAAGCGCTTCCAGCAGCTGCTGACCCATCGGCACCAGGTCGTCCATGGTGGCGGTGATCATCCGCAGGGTGGGGTTGCGGTGGATGACCTCTTGAGGGTCCAGATATTCCCGCAGGGTAGCTTCCAGTGCGGCAAGGGTGAGCTTGTCGATACGGAAGGCGCGGGTGAGCGGGTTCTTCTTCATTGCCTCGATATATTCGCGGCGTCCGATGATGATGCCTGCCTGTGGACCGCCCAGCAGCTTGTCGCCGGAGAAGCTGATGATGTCAGCGCCGGATTTGACCGAATCCAGAACGTTTGGCTCATCCTGGATACCGTAGTCGGACAGGCGGACCATCGCGCCGGAGCCAAGGTCGTAGATGACCGGGATGTTGTGCTGATGACCCAGCTCGACCATCTCTTCCAGCGAAACCTCTTCGCAGAAGCCCATAATCTTAAAGTTGCTGGTGTGGACCTTCAGCAAAGCGCCGGTGTTTTCGGTGATGGCGTTCTGATAGTCGGACAGGTGGGTTTTATTGGTGGTTCCGACCTCCACCAGGGTGCCACCGCTCTGCTGCATGATTTCCGGTACGCGGAAGGCGCCGCCAATCTCGACCAGCTCGCCGCGGGAGGTGATGACCTCTTTTCCTTTGGTCATGGTGCTGAGTACCAGCATGACGGCTGCGGCGTTGTTGTTGACCACCATGGCAGCCTCGGTGCCGGTCAGCTTGGCAATCAGCTTTTCAACATGGGAGTAACGGCTGCCGCGGGAGCCTTTCTCCAGGTTGTATTCCAGGGTGTTGTAATCCTGTGCAACGCTGTGGATTGCCTCGACAGCGGCATCGCTCAGGCGGGCACGTCCCAGGTTGGTGTGCAGGACGATGCCGGTCGCGTTGATGACCGGACGCAGGCTCATGGTCGTTTTTTTGTGTACCAGAGCGAGCACCTGCCGGCACAGCTGCTCTGCCTCCAAGGAAGGCTGTTCGCCGGACAGAATCTGCTGGCGTACCCGGTCGATGGTTTCACGGACCGATTCGGTCAGGATAGTGTGCGGGCAGGACAGCTCAGACAGCTCAGGCAGACGCAGCAGCTCGTCCACCTTCGGGATTTTTCTTAACAGTTGGGAGTTTACGCTCATAGTTGTATCGCACCTTTCATAAGGAATTCAGATAGAAGCAGGGATTTGTGCGGCATCGTCAATTTATCAAAACGGTTTTAAGCACAATGCTATTCGCTCCTATTGTATCAAAAAAAGGGAAGGGATGCAACGTGAAACAGGCGGCATTGTTGCAAGAAAATGCGGGTTTTGATTGAGTAATACCGCCGAAGATGGTATAATAGTCTAAAGGCAGACCGATGCTGCCTGTGAATTTGGTTCGAATCGTGATATAAAGGAATGATAACTATGTTAAACCGTCTGATGACCTCCAGACGGGTCAGAGGAATTTTGCTGACGGTGGTGCTGCTGTCGGCGGTGGTGGCAATCCTTTCGGTGGCAATTCCGCTCAACCGAAAACGGGATGCGGTCACCTCGCTTGGAGAGCAATCGCTTTCAGAGGCAAGCTCGCTGGCTATGTCGATGGAATATTATAACGGACTGCGCATTCAGTCGTTGCTGGATTACCCGAGCGAAACGGTCTTTTATCAGAATCTGTGCGGCTTTCTTTCCCGTGCCAAGCAGACCCTTTCCTACGACCGGGCGTACATCCTGTATCAGGGCTTGGAAGGAAGAATCGCATATCTGGCAGATGCAGATTATGCAAAGGATTTGCAGGCGGGTGTGGATTATCATGCCATTGGAGAGGAATATACCGACGAGCGTTATACCCGCCGCTGTATCTCCATTTTGCAGGAGCAGTTTGAAGGACGGCGAAAGGAAACGTATGTGCCGGATATTTTGGACGACAGCTATATCATCACCTATCTGCCGCTGTGCAACGCCGACGGCGAGGTGATGGCGGTGCTGGGAGTGGATGCAAAACTGGGGTATTCTGATTTTGCACAGTACGGTCCCATCAACTTTGAACGGCTGACCAGCATCAGCGCGCTGCTGTTTTTGCTCAGCCTGGTGCTGTTTGTGCTGTGCATGGACAAAGGACTCAGCGAGGAAGAAAAAGAAAATCGCTGGCGCCGCCGCCACGGTCTGCCGCCAAAGCCGACCAAAAAGGACAATATCGTGGTGGATACGCTGGACGACATCGACCCGAATGATTATCTGTGATGGTTGAGAAAGGAAGTGCGTGTAGCGATGGAAGAACACAAGGACCAGGTGATTGAAGAGACGGTGGACAAAATCGTCGAACTGTTTTCTCCAAGTAAAGTAATCGAATACAATACCAAGTACGATATGGACGGTCATCTGATTTCCTTTAAACTGTGCATCGTGGGCAATATTCCAGACAAGAAAAAGATGCTCACCCGCATCTATGACGAGGTGGACAGCGAAATTCCGTACGACATCATTTTGTATACCGACGAGGAATTTAAAGAGTTGTCCGAGCAGCTGAGTGCATTTGCAAACCGAATCAGTCAGAAGGGCAGGGTGCGCTATGGGAGGTAACCGTTCCAGGATGCACAACGGCAATGACAGCCGTCGGTACTACGACTGGCTGGAGCATTCCAGTCAGGATTTGATTGCAGCCAAAATCCTTTCCGAGGATGACCGCTGCTACCGTCTGAGTGCCTTTCATTGTCAGCAGGCGATTGAAAAGGCGCTGAAAGCATATATCCTGCTCAAGTCGGATGTGCTGGTGGACGGACACAACCTGACCTGGCTTTGCCGGCAGGCAAAGAAGTACGACAAGGGCTTTCACCAGTGGTTTGATGAAAGTGCAGACTTAAACCAGTGCTACATCGAAACCAGGTATCCGGCAGACATCGAGCGAGAATATACCTATAAGATGGTGCGCAATTTTTATCGGATGGCGCGTGAAATGTATCAGTACATCTTTGCGGAAATCGACCGTGAATTTGACCTGCGGGAGCGCGCCGAGGAGGAAGCGCCCTTCAACCGTTAAAAAGAAGAATGTTTTTACAGGAGCCTTTATGGAAAGGCTCCTGTTTTTTCTGGCAGATGATAAAACAGAACAAAGGATATTGACATTTTCGTTCGGAGACAGTACAATAAAAGCGCAATAAATTGTACCAAATGGAACAATTTATCAAGAAGGAGGTGGATCAATTTGAAGGAATCGAAGGCGGAATTTCAGAAGGCGTTGGATTGTATGCTCTTTGAGGGAGTGGACAGCTGCTGGGCAGAATTGTTTTTGCAGCAGAACGGACAGAGCCGCTGCTTTGCAAAGGGGGAGGAAATTTATTCTCCGGCGCATTACAGCAAAAGTCTGGGCATCCTTCTGCGCGGCAAAGCAGTGGTGGAGAGGGATCAGGTGCTTCTCAACCAGCTTTCGGCAGGGGAATGTTTTGGTGTAGCCGCGCTGTTTGTGCAGCGGGAGCAGTATGTCACCACCGTTCGGGCAAGGACCGATTGCAAGGTGTTGTTTTTGTCCCTTGAGGCAATGCAGCGTCTGCTGGAAAATCCGCAGGTATCTCTCAACTACATCCGCTTTCTGTCCGACAGAATCCAGTTTCTGAACCGAAGGATTGCCAGCTTTACCGCACCCAATGCCGAGCAGACGCTGCTGTCCTTCCTTCGTCAGCAGCCACAGCAGCGGTGTGAAGGGGTGTCGATGGTTAAGCTCTCCGAGGTGCTCAACATTGGCAGGACTTCGTTGTACCGCGTGGTGCAGCAGCTGGAACAGAACGGAGTAATCAAACGGGAAGGCAGGGTCATCCAGCTGATGGAAGAACCAGATATTTCCCGGGAAAAGAGGAAATGATCCATGAAAATGAAAAGAATATTGGCAGTAGCCCTTGCTTTGGCGATGGGACTTTCGATGATTTCCTGCTCTCAGAGCACCGAGAAGGAACAAACACAGCCGCAGTCGACAGAAGAACAGGTGGCTGAACAGCCAGCAAAAACGCCAGAAGAAAAACCAGTCGAGGAACCAACAGAGAAAACGAAGGTCAATCTGGCAGCGCTGAGCGGTCCGACCGCATTGGGAATGTTGGAGCTGCTGGAGCAGAACGAAAAGGGAGAAGCAGCAAACGATTATCAGGTCACCCTTGCAACCGCACCGGACGAGGTGGTTGCCAAGGTGGTGTCCGGTGAGCTGGACATCGCAGCGGTGCCGACCAATGTGGCAGCTACCCTGTATAACAAAACACAGGGCGGCGTGCAGCTGGCAGCGCTGAACACGATGGGTGTGCTGTACATCGTGGAAGCAGGCGAAAGCATCCAGTCGGTGGCAGACCTCAAGGGCAAGACCATCTACTCCACCGGACAGGGCTCTACACCGGAGTATGCCCTCAATCTGGTACTGGAAAAGAACGGGCTGACGGTGGGCGAGGATGTTACCGTTGTTTATAAGACCGATAACAGTGAGATCGCGCCGCTGCTGGCTTCCGGCGAAGCGCAGGTGGCGCTGCTTCCACAGCCCTTTGTGACCTCGGTGATGGGACAGAACGAAACGCTGCGGGTCGCACTGGATATGACTGAAGAATGGGACAAGGCGACCGACGGAGCCAGCGGACTGACCATGGGCTGCGTAGTGGTACGCACCGAATTTGCACAGCAGAACAAGGAAGCGCTGGACCTGTTTTTGGACGAGTATGAACGCTCGGTCCAGACGGTGACCAGCGCAGAGGGACTGGAGCACGCAGCCCAGCTGGCAGAACAGTACAACATTGTCAAGGCACCGGTGGCACGCAAGGCAATCCCGGCGTGCAACATCGTCTTTGTGCAGGGCGAGCAGATGCAGCAGATTGCAGGCGGATTTCTGGAGGTGCTGTATCAGGCAAATCCAAAATCGGTAGGAGGAAAACTTCCCGATGCAAACTTCTACTACAACCGATAAAGTTTCCTTGCCGCGGCGGTGGATGCAGCCGACTGCGGTGATGCTTTGGGTGCTGATCTGGC
>FR880213.1:21617-29367 GCA_000435195.1 Clostridium sp. CAG:169
CAAAGGCTCTGGCAACTGTGCGGGGAAGGAGAGTTCTGGTATACGGTGTTGACCTCCCTGTGCCGCATCCTGCTGGGCTTTGCCGCAGGGGTGGCAGCCGGTGTTTTGCTGGCGGCAGCAGCGTGGCGATGGCAGTTTGTGCAGGCGATGGTCCGTCCGATGGTCGGGGTGCTCAAATCCACTCCGGTCGCCTCCTTTATCATCCTGGCGTTGGTGTGGGTCAAAACCGAGCAGCTGGCGACCCTCATCTCCTTTATCATGGTGCTGCCGCTGGTCTACAACAATCTCTGTCAGGGGATTGCTGCCGCGGACCCGAAGCTGTTGGAGATGGCAAAGGTGTTCGAGCTTTCCGGCTGGAAAACCTTCCGCTGCTGTTATCTGCCGGCAATCCTGCCTTTTTTCCTGTCGGCAGTCAGCAGTGCGCTGGGACTTGCGTGGAAATCGGGCATCGCTGCCGAGGTGCTGGGCAGACCGCTGACTGCCATCGGGACCAAAATCTATGAGTCGAAGGTGTATCTGGAAACGGCGGATTTGTTTGCATGGACGCTGGTCATCATCCTGCTGTCGGTGGCGTTGGAACGGCTGCTGCTGTGGGTGACCGACCGCGTCCAAAAAAGAAGGAAAGGCGGCGAGCGGGATGCAGCTGTGTGATTTGACCTTGCAGTATGACGGCGTGCGTGTGCTGGAGCATCTGAACCTGACGCTGCCCGACAGCGGGCTGGTCTGTATCTTTGCTCCCTCCGGCACCGGAAAAACCACCCTGTTGAACCTCTTCTGCGGGCTGCTCAAGCCGGACAGCGGAAGGATAGAAGGGCTGGAGGACAGAAAATTTGCCTATGTGTTTCAGGAGGACCGACTGGTGCCACAGCTGACGGCAAGGGAAAATATCCGGCTGGTGATGGAGCAGCCGGATGACCAATGGATTTGTCAGATGATGGAGCAGCTGGGTTTGGCAGGCTGGGAGGATGCCCTGCCACAGGAGCTGTCCGGCGGGATGCAGCGCAGGGTAGCGATTGCGCGCGCCTTTGCTTACGGAAAGCAGTATGGCAGCCGGACGGTGTACCTGCTGGATGAACCGCTGAAGGGCTTGGATGAGCAGGCAGCAGCGCAAACATTGGCGTTGATTCGGGAGCGGGTCGGAGGTGCGCTGGCATTTTGGATTACCCATGACCGCGCACAGGCACAGGCTGCCGACTGGATTGTCTGCTTTGAGGGCAGACCGATGCACCTGACGCAGCTGGTGGATAACCGAAAAAAAGAACAGTAAAAAAGGAGCCGTCAGGCTCCTTTTTTAGTTAGCGTATTTTCTTTGTAATAGGGCTTACTGCGCAGGAGAGGAAAGAAATTCCATCAGCTGCGGGAAGGCTTCCTTGGCTTCCTCATATCCCTGGATGTACAGTTCGCGCAGAGACTGCTCGTCGGCACGCATTGCACTGATGGTGAGCGGCTGCTTGGGTTGCAGGACAAAGGCTTGTCCGGTTTTGCTCAACAGCGCACAGCTGCTGCGCTGGCGGCGGTCGATGAGGTGGCGTTTTTCCTCGGTGGCAATGAAGTTGGGGTATTGGCGGTAAACCTGGCGAATCAGGTGCATATGGGAGGTTGGCTTGCGGACAAAGGAGGCATTTCGGGTCAGGATGATGACGTGCTTTTTGTTGCCGTCGCGGACCGAACGGGCAATCGGGATGGGACAGGCGATGCCGCCGTCGAGATACGGCACGCCGTTGAGGTAGAGGATGTAGGAAAACAACGGCAGGGCAGCCGACGCCCGGGCAGGAAAGAGCTTTTTGTCCATCTGGTCTTTTCCAAAGAAGTCACAGCGACCGGTTAAAAGATTGGTCGCGCCGACGTGGATTTGCACCGGAGAGGAAAAGAAGGTAGAATAGTCAAAAGGGATATAGCGCTCGGGGATGGTGTCGAAGATAAATTCCAGGTTGAAGGCGCAGCGATATTTAATCATATTGTGGACGCTGATGTAACGTTTGTCATGGCAGAAGCGGAAATTGATTTGTGCGGTTCTGCCGGGCTGTTTGGCAGCGTAGCCCAGTGCGTTGAGCGCACCGGCAGAGATGCCGTAGACCTGTGGCAGATAAAGACCCTGCTCCATAAAATAATCCAGTACGCCGCTGGTATAGATTCCGCGAAAGCCTCCGCCTTCCAGAACAAGGGAGGTTGCAGTCAAATCAGGCATCGTCATTTGTGATCGTCCTTTCTATAGATGGATTGCAGCGCTGTTTGGGGCAAAGGGCGCTGCCGAATTTAAAACGGGGTTTAATTCTATTTTATACGTTTTGTAATATAAAATCAAAGAATGAACTGTTAATTTTCGCAGGAGCGGGATTTCCACAATTCCAACGGGGAAATGTGGAAAAGTAAGGAGAGCAAAATGGAAGAAAAAGCTTTTTGGGAAAAACGAAATTTTATCCAATCGGTGTGGTTTGAATTGCCGGAGGAAAAGAGGGGATACCCGTTTGATATTGAAGCGGTGGCGGAGTGCGGAAAAATCGAACTGGAAGAGCCGGTCACGATTTTGACCGGAGAAAACGGCAGCGGAAAATCGACGATATTGGAGGCAATCGCAGTGGCAGCAGGCTTTAATCCCGAGGGAGGAAGCCGGAATTTTTCCTTTTCCACCTGCGACAGCCATTCGCAGCTGTACGCCTATACTCACTTAACCCGAGGAATTTATCGACCGAAGGATGGTTACTTTCTGCGGGCAGAGAGCTTTTATAATGTAGCGACCGACATCGACCGGATGGACAAGGAGCTGCTGAAAAGCTACGGCGGAGTGTCGCTTCACAGCCGGTCGCATGGGGAATCCTTTTTGGCGCTGGTACAAAATCGATTTGGCGGAGATGGCTTATACATCTTCGATGAGCCGGAGGCGGCACTTTCTCCTGTCAATCAGCTGGCGCTGCTGCGGCTGATACACCGCTTGATCGGCAAACACTCGCAGTTTTTAATCAGCACCCATTCACCGATTTTGCTCAGCTATCCGTATGCGCAGGTTTGGCAGCTGCGTCGGGAAAAGGGAAGGGCATTTGAACAGCTGCCGTATGAAAGTACCGACCTGTTTCGGTTTTATCAGGGATTTATGCGCGCGCCGAAGAAGGTACTCGACGAGCTGCTCAAGGAATAAAAAACGGCAGACCGGACACGGTCTGCCGTTTGGTTCGATTTTATTCATCCAGCGGCTGTGTAGCTGCCAGAATGGCATCCACGCTGTCGGTGGGTGCTTCTGCATGAAGAGAAGCGGCGAAGTATCTGCCGCCCAGCGGACGCAGAAAGATTTCCGGCTCCTGTCCGGCTGTCCAGCTTGCTTTTCCGTTTGCAATCAGCCATTTTCCGATGACGCCGCTGCGCAGCTCTCTTCCATGGCTCCAGAAGGCGTCGGTGTTGATGGCAAGCTCGACCTGTTTTTCCCAGCCCTCCAGCTCCAGGGTGATGGAAACCCAGTTGATGTCCAGGTATTCATCCTTAAAATAGTTGGTCAGACGGATGCCGTATCCGCCGCCGTTGGGCAGAAATTTTCCATTGTTCCATGCTTTTGCCAAAACGATGTGGGACATAAATTGCTTTCCTCCATTTTACAAATACAAAACTCAAATAAACCTTACCGAAAATTGAAATGATTCTTTGTCACGACTACTTGTCACGACTATTTGTCGTAGTACATCTTCACGAAATTGAGAAACACCTCGCCGATGAAAGGCAGCGGGTTGTTTTTGTGGCTGACGATGTAGAGATAACGGTCCATCGAGATGCCGCTGAGGTCGAAGCTGAGCAGCAGACCAAAGTTTTCATAGTCCTCCACCGCCGTTTTGGAGATGATGGAGATGCCCATGCCCTGGCTGACCGAATGCTTGATGCTGTCCGGGTCGTTGAACTGGGCTGCCACCTTCAGCTCACCGATGTCGATGCCCGCCTTGGTCAGAAAATGCTCCATCTCCTTGCGGGTGCCCGAGCCGTCCTCCCGCAGGATGATCGGCTCATTTTTTAGAAACTCTGCCTTCATGCCGCTGCTCTGCATCTGGCGGAAGCGCTCGGTGTTCGGGGTGATGATGACCAGATGGTCCTTGATGAAGCTTTCGAACACGCAGTCGGGATTGTGTGTATCGGTTCCGCAGAAACCGATGTCCGCCATCCCCTTGGCAATATTTTCCACCACCAGTTCGCTGTCCTGCCGCTGGATGTTGAAGGTGACGTGCGGGTACTCCTCGCGGAAGGCAGAGACCACCTTGGGCAAAATGTACTGGGAAGGAACGGTGGAAGCGCAGATGGACAGGGTGCCTTTGAGCTCCTTGTTGTAGTTTTTGACCGAGCAGCAGGCATCGTCGCGCAGGTTGAGCATTTTGATGGCATACTGGTACAGGATGCTTCCCGGTTTGGTGGGGTAGACATACTTGGTGCCGCGTTCAATCAGCTTGGTGTCAAGCTCCTTTTCCAGGGAGTTGATGTGGGCGCTGATGGTTGGCTGGGTCAGATAGATACGCTGTGCAGCCTTGGAGAAGCTTTTGAGCTTGACGACATAGACAAAAGCTTCCAGCTGTTTGAAATCCATAAAATGAGACCTCGTTTCTTCTATGGTAGTAATTGAAAAAACAAATGAGAACACCTTCATTATAACATATTTCGATAGGAAATGGAACTGAATCGACAGGGCATATTATTGTTTTTGGATATAAACAAAGTAGGAATATATACAAATTATCTATAAGACAGCGATAAGATTGAAAGAAAATCCATTTGACAAACGATACACAGGAGGGTATACTGAATTAGTAGGAATTACCCGCGAACGACTAAAGGAGGAAAAAAGTATGGCAGAAACAAGACGCCTTACCGAGATGACAAAAGGGGCAGGTTGAGGAGCTAAAATAGGCCCACAGGCCCTGGCGCAGGTTCTGCACCAGTTACCGAAATTTACCGACGAAAAATTGATCGTAGGTTTTGACACCAGCGACGACGCCTTGGTCTATAAGGTTCGAGATGACCTGGCGGTCGTGCAGACCGTGGACTTTTTCCCTCCGATCGTGGACGACCCATATACCTTTGGTCAGATTGCGGCAGCCAATTCCCTCAGCGATATTTACGCAATGGGCGGAGACCCGACGCTGTCGATGAATCTGATCTGTTTCCCGACCTGCCTGCCGATGGACATTATGGCAAAAATCATGCAGGGCGGCGCGGACAAGGTCAAGGAAGCCGGAGCCATCATTGCCGGCGGGCACACCATCGAGGATTCTGAGCCGAAGTATGGACTGTGCGTCACCGGCTTCATCCATCCCGACCATGTAATGGAAAACAGCAACTGCAAGGAAGGCGACCTGCTGGTGCTGACCAAACCTTTGGGCATCGGCGTGCTGACCACCGCGAACAAAGCGCAGCTGCTGGATCAGCAGACCTATGACCAGATGGTGGAAGCGATGGCGACCCTCAACAAGTACGGCAAGGACGTGATGATGGAAGTGGGCGCAAATGCCTGCACCGACGTCACCGGCTTTGGCTTGGTGGGACACGCCAGCGAGATGGCAAAGGGAAGCGATGTGACCATCGAGCTGTTCAGCAAGGACATTCCAATCATCGAGGCGGCAATCGACTTTGCCAAAATGGGTATCATCCCATCGGGTGCATACAACAACCTGGCATTTGTAAAGGACGACGTTCAATTTGCCGACAGCGTGCCGCAGCACATCCAGGATTTGCTGGTGGACCCCATCACCTCGGGCGGTCTGCTGATTTCGCTGCCGGAGGAAAAGGCGTATGAGCTGGTGGAAAAGCTCAAAGGAGTGACCATCTGCAATGCCATCGTAGGCAGAGTGGTCAAAAAGCAGGAAAAAGCCATCGTTGTTCTGTAAGGCGGATGCAATGCAAAATAAAAGCCGATGTGACAATTTGTCACATCGGCTTTTTGCTGTTGGCAGATAGAACGATTGAATCGTCAGGATTGGTACAGGAAAAAGCCTTCGGAGCGGGCAATCGTCTGCGCCAAGTTGAGCAGCTGCTGCGACGGATGGTAGAGGGAAAGGCTGAGGGCATCCCATTCAAAGACCAGCAGCGATTCCTCCTGCCAAAACAGCAGGTACAGCGAACCGGAGTGGTTTTCCATGACGGTATCGACCGCCTGTTCAATCAACTGCGGGCTGGGTTGTTCCTTCCAGCCGTCCCACAGGGCAAAGGCGGGGAAAAAACAGAGCAGCTTGAGGAGGATATTGACGATTCGGTTTTTGATTTCCCGCCGTTTTTCACCGTTGAGCAGGTGGTATTGTATGGTGCGAAACTGTGAAAGGGCAGCCGGCGGTATCGGCTGCGGCAGAAAATCAATGAAATAGCAGGGCGTTTGCAGAAGCTCTTCGAGCCTGCGGTTTTTATCTTCCATGGGAGTCCTCCTTTTTGGAGTGGGATGTCCGATATTTCTGATAGATGGCAACCAGCAGATTGCCGATGCAAAAAAGCAGGACACAGCCGCATACCACCAGGTCGGCAGTGGTCAGCAGGTTTCCGGTGATGCGTTTTGCCAGATAGTAGAGGGTCCAAATCAGGGCAAGGAGAGAAAAGGTTTTCATCAAGACACCTCCTGGATGTACAACCAGTTGGATGGGTTGTTTTCAGTGTAACACAGGGAAGAAAAGAAAATCAATCCAGGCAGATAAGAACGCGCAAAGAAAAAACCCTCGACCGATTTTGCATCGGTCGAGGGTTGCTGTTTTGGATTTATACGTTGAAGCGGAAGAGAACAACGTCGCCGTCCTGCATCACATATTCTTTGCCTTCGGAGCGGACCAGACCCTTTTCCTTGGCAGCAGCGATGGAGCCGTTGGCAATCAGGTCCTCAAAGGAAATGACCTCTGCACGGATGAAGCCGCGCTCAAAGTCGCTGTGAATCTTGCCGGCAGCCTGCGGTGCTTTGGTGCCGCGGGTGATGGTCCATGCGCGGACCTCCGGTTTGCCTGCGGTGAGGTAGGAGATGAGTCCGAGCAGGTGGTAGCCAGCCTTGATCAGACGGTCCAGACCGGATTCCTGCAAGCCCAGCTCCTCCAGGAACATCATCTTGTCCTCGGTGGACATATCGGAGATTTCCTCCTCCAGACGGGCACAGATCGGAACGACCTCCGAGTTTTCCTCGCGGGCAACCTCCAGCACCTCGTTATAGAAGGGGTTGGAGTCCAGTTTGCCGTTGAAATCGTTGTCGCTCATGTTGGCAACATAGATGATTGGCTTGTTGGAAAGCAGCGGGATGTCCGCCATAATCTGTTTTTCCTCGTCGGTAAAGTCCATGCTGCGGGCGGATTTGCCCTCCTCCAGATGGGCTTTGACGCGGTTGAGCAGATCGACCTCTGCCAGATACTTTTTGTCACCTTTGGCAGCTTTGACCGCTTTGTCGATGCGTCGGTCCAGAATGTCCAGGTCGGAGAAAATCAGCTCCAGATTGATGACCTCGATGTCGCGGCGCGGACCGATGCTGCCCTCTACATGGACAATCTCTCCGTCCTCAAAGCAGCGGACGACGTGGACGATGGCATCCACCTCACGGATGTTGGAGAGAAATTTATTTCCCAGACCCTCGCCCTTGGAAGCGCCCTTGACCAGACCTGCGATGTCCACAAATTCGATGACGGCAGGGGTAATCTTTTCCGGGTCGTACATCTTTGCCAGTGCATCCAGACGGTGGTCGGGAACAGCAACGGTGCCGATGTTTGGTTCGATGGTGCAGAAGGGGTAGTTGGCAGACTGTGCGCCTGCGTTGGTGATT
>FR880213.1:29434-46562 GCA_000435195.1 Clostridium sp. CAG:169
ATACCAAGTTTCATATTGATTCGTTCCTTTCTATAAGTGAAAAAAGCAGATACACCTTTATTATATCCTTTGTCGACAGTTTAGGCAAGAGCTGCGCTGCCAAAATCGAAGACGGAGATTTCATCGGTTTGGCAAAATCTGTTTAAAGTTTTTTCACCATTTTTCGGCACAGTTTAGTATAATAAATAGTAAAGCCCGAGGGGATTTTCGACAAAAAACAGGGTGCAAGCCCTTCGGTTTTGTGCTATAATAAAGAAGAAAATGCGGCACATATCCATGGCGTCTGTCCGCTGCTGCGGCGCCACGGCTGGGGGATTTTTGCAGGGCAGCGGAGAAAAGGAGCAATTTATGTCTATGGGAAAAATCCTGGTTGCAGATGACGACCAGAATATTGCGGAGCTGCTGAGATTATACCTGGAAAAGGAAGGATATACCGTAGTGCTTGCGGCAGACGGCGAGCAGGCAATCGAGCGTTTTAATGCGGAAAATCCAGACATCGTGCTGCTGGACATCATGATGCCAAAGCTGGACGGCTGGCAGGTGTGCAGGGACATCCGCAAAAAATCCAACTGCCCGATCATCATGGTCACTGCCAAGGGCGAAACCTTTGACAAGGTGCTGGGTCTGGAGCTGGGCGCTGACGACTATGTGGTCAAGCCGTTTGATGCAAAAGAGATTGTAGCACGCATCAAGGCTGTGATGAGAAGAACCGGAAAAGCTTCGGCTGGCAGCGATGTCAAGGAGGTTTCCTACGACAAGCTGGTGGTCAACATGACCAAATATGAGCTGAAGGTGGACGGAAAGGTCATCGACACACCACCCAAGGAGTTGGAGCTGCTGTACCATCTGGCAAGCAATCCAAACCGTGTTTATACCAGGGACCAGCTGCTCAACGAGGTATGGGGATTTGAGTATTACGGAGACTCCAGAACGGTGGACGTACACGTCAAACGCCTGCGTGAAAAGCTGGAGGGTGTGTCCGACAAATGGAGCCTGAAAACGGTATGGGGCGTCGGATACAAATTTGAAGTGAAGGAATAGCTGTTCCAAGCCGCTGTACAAGGAATACAGCGGCTTTTTTGACGGAAATCGACAAGAAGTGTCAAAGGAGGAAGATCTATGCAGCGAGGATTGGTAAGAAGATATTTTACCATGTGTTGTTCGATTATCCTGACCAGCATCATTTTGCTGGGCGTGATTTTCATGGTGTTTGCAGCACAGTATTTTAAGGAGGACAAGCTGGGCGCTTTGGAGAAAAATGCTAAGTATGCTGCGGAGATGACCGAACGGTATATCATATCTGTGGACGGAAGATACCAGCTGGTCAACAATGCGCTGCTGACCAGCTCATGGATTCCGATGGCAAAGGCGCTGGATGCGGACATTTACCTGGCAAACCTGTCGGGCGATGTGCTGTTGTGTACCCATCGCTCCACCTGCAACCACATGGTATATGGGATTGAGGAGGAAATGATTCAGAAGGTCAAAAACAGCGGCTGCTACACCGAGGTGGGAAAGATGGGAGAAATCTACAAAAGCTCCTACTACACTGCCGGCGTGCCGCTGACCTTGTCGGACGGGCAGATTGCAGGGGTCATCTTTGCTTCCAGCTCTGCGCAGGGTCTGACCGAATTTATGGGAGATATTCTCAAAATGTTCCTGCTGAGTGCGCTGGTGATGCTGGTGGTGACTTTTGCACTGGTATATGTGGTCACCGGCAACATGGTGCGCCCGCTGCGGGAGATGCTTAAAGCAACCGAGGCGTTTGCCAAGGGCGACTTCAGTGTTCGGGTGCCCATCCGTGAGCAGGACGAAATTGGAAAACTGTCAATGGCATTCAATAATATGGCGGACAGTTTGGCACAGCAGGAGACGGTGCGTCGGTCGTTTATCGCCAATGTCTCCCACGAGCTGAAAACACCGATGACCAGTATTGCCGGTTTTATCGACGGTATCCTCGACGGCACCATTCCGCCGGAGAGGGAGCGGCATTATCTGACACTGGTCTCCGATGAGGTCAAGCGTTTGTCGCGTCTGGTGCGCTCGATGCTTAACATTGCCAAAATCGAGGCAGGGGAGATGAAGCTCAACCCGACCGTCTTTGATGTCAACGAATCGGTGCTGTCGAGCATCTTCACCTTTGAGCAGACCATTGATGCCAAACATCTGGAGATTCGCGGACTGGAGGACACCGGAAAGATTATGGTCGAAGCCGATCAGGATTTGATTCATCAGGTGGTGTACAACCTGCTGGAGAATGCGGTCAAGTTTGCAAACGAGGGCGGTTATGTCGAGGTCAGCTATACGGTGGACCCCAAGCGCACCTACATCAACATCAAAAATTCGGGCGACGGCATCCCGAAGGATGAAATTTCCAAGGTGTTCGACCGATTCTATAAAACCGACCGCTCCAGAAGCATGGACAAGACCGGTGTGGGTTTGGGGTTGTACATCGTGCGCTCGATTGTCAACCTGCACCAGGGAGAGGTCATCGCCCGCAGCGTAGAGGGTGAATACTGCGAGTTCAGCTTCTCGGTAGCAACCGCTCCCAAGGCGCTGACCCGTCAGCCAAAACCGGTTTCGGTGCGTGAAGTCTAACAGCTTTGCCGAATGTAAAAATGATGAAGAAAAATTCATTATTTTAGCAGAAAAAAGTATGAAACAGTTTAAGCCTTGTTTCATTTATCTTCATAAATTGCGGATATAATAAACACTGTAATCAAACAAGAACAACAGCTATCCGGGTGAGGTGCTTGTGACAGCCGGAAGCAGGGAGGTTTTGCAATATGGATGATAAGAGATTGAATGAAAACGGCGAGCAGCCAAATGAGGAAATGAATCAAAATGAGCAGCCCGTACAGAACGAGCAGCCATCGGAAAGCTCCGGCAGCGGCTGGGTATTTTCTGACAAAAATGTTTCCGGCAGCGGGCAGGAGGAAGCACAGCGGGCAGGAGGCGTTTTCCACAAGGAAGAAACCACGTCCGGTGAGCAGCCGAACGAAGAGGGCTGGTACCATTCGGGACCGAAAAAGCAGCAGGAAAACACCTCGGGCTACAACAGCCGTTACAGCTATGGCGACAACAGTGCCCAGCAGGATGCCGCTGAGCCGCATATCGACCCAAAGGAAAGCGAAAGCTACAAATGGAATTATGAGGATTATAAGGCAGAGCCAAAACATACATCCTCCAAAAACAAAAAGAACAAGGGGCTGCGGGTGTTCACCATCATTATGTGTGCCATCCTGTGTGCCGGTGTCATCAGCCTTGCCGGTTATGGAACCTATGCACTGATCTCCGACCAGCGTGCGCCGCAGACAGAGGAAGTTCCGAGTGCTGAGGCCCAATCGCAGGCAGGAACCCAGTTGACCTTAAACAACAAGCCGGATTCGACCGGCTCGGAGGCAGTCAATCTGTCGGAGGGTCAGCTGACCATCACCGACCGTTACAACAAGGTGCTGCCTTCTACCGTAGGTATCGTGGGATACATCCAGAGCCAGCAGAGTATCTTCGGCGGCGAGCAGAGCCAGGGTTCGGGTATTATCCTGAGCGCAGACGGCTATATCGTGACAAATGCCCATGTTGTCAGCGGCGCAACCAGCATCAAGGTAGTGCTCAACGACAACAGCGAATACAATGCCACCGTGGTCGGCTCGGATGAAAAGACCGACCTTGCGGTTTTGAAGATCGATGCCACCGGACTGACTCCGGCAGAATTTGGAAACTCTGACCAGATGCAAATCGGTGAGCAGGTCATCGCCATCGGCAACCCGGGCGGACTGGAGCTGGCAGGCACCTTGACAGTGGGATATGTGTCGGCGGTCAACCGTCCAATCACCACCACCGGCGGCAGCACCATCGACTGCATCCAGACCGATGCTGCCATCAACCCGGGCAACTCGGGCGGTGCGCTGGTCAACTCCTATGGACAGGTCATCGGAATCAACTCGCAGAAGATTGCAGCGACCGAGTATGAGGGTATCGGCTTTGCCATCTCCATCAACGAGGCACAACCAATCATCAATGATTTGATTGAGTACGGTTATGTCCGCGGCAGAGTGGTCATGGGTATCACCATGCAGATCATCGACCCAACCTTCGCAGCTATCTACGGTTACCAGCCGGGTATCGGTGTTGTATCGGTTGAGCAGAACTCTCCGGCAGCCAAAGCAGGTCTGGTAGCGGGCGACATCATCACCGCTATTGACGGCGAGAGCATCACCTCGCAGGAGACTTTGACCTCCATCCTGGAAGGTCATAAGCCGGGCGATGTCATTGAGCTGACCGTTTACAGACAGGCAATGCAGAGCTATGGCAAGGACCAGCAGCTGACTCTGAAGCTGGAGTTGGGTGAGGCAGGCGCTCCGTCGGACACCACCGTACAGACCGAACAGCCACAGCAGTCACAGCAGCAGGTTCCTTCCCAGAATGAAAACAACTCTGGAAAAAGCTTCTGGAGCTGGGGCAACTAAAGCAGCCAATCACAAGATAACCAGCGCTTTTTTGAACGCATAAATACTTTCCTTTCAAAGAGAACACCCGCGGCACCGGACAACAGGCGACCAAGGGCGTTCTTTTTTGCAGGAAAAGAGCAAAAAAATTTCTATGCCTTGTTAAAAAAATATCCAGCAAACGGGTGGAAATCTGTACAATCTCGGAAAAACGAGTAAATAACCGGCTGTAACGATTGATTTTATCAGAATTGTAAGATATAGTTTTATTAGGACTTTGCAGACAGGACAAGCTGGCTGGCAGGGTCAACGATTGTGCAATAAAAAGAGATGGTATTTTACAAAAGGAGTGTGCACCATATGAGAAAGACGAAGATCATCTGTACACTTGGACCGGCAAGCGAGTCCGAAAACACGTTAAGGGAAATGATCAAAGCGGGAATGAACGTTGCCCGTTTTAACTTTTCGCACGGAAGCCACGAGGAGCATCAGAAGCGCCTGGATGTGGTAAAAAAATTGAGAAAAGAGCTGGATGTTCCGCTGGCAACCCTGCTGGACACCAAAGGACCGGAAATCCGTCTGGGCAAACTCAAGGACGGAAAGGCAGTTTTGCAGGAAGGCAACCCGTTTGTGCTGACCACCGAGGATCTGCTGGGCGATGACACCATCGCTTCCATCACTTTCAAGGACCTGCCAAGGGATGTTTCCAAAGGTGACCACATCCTGATTGACGACGGTCTGATCGAGCTGCTGGTAGAAAAGGTGGAAGACACCCGAATCAGCTGTGTGGTCCTCAACGGCGGACCGATCTCCGACCGCAAAGGCGTCAATGTTCCGAATGTAGACCTGTCGATGCCGTATTTAAGCGACAAGGACCGCGATGATATTCGTTTTGGTATCAAAGCCGGGTTTGACTTTATCGCAGCTTCCTTTACCCGCTGCGCGCAGGATATTTTGCAGATTCGTGAAATCCTGGAGGAGAACGGCTGCAACACCATCAAAATCATTGCGAAGATTGAAAATGCACAGGGCGTCAACAACATCGATGAAATCCTGCGCGTTTCCGACGGCATTATGATTGCCCGCGGCGACATGGGTGTTGAGATTCCGCTGGAGGATGTCCCGGTTATCCAGAAGATGCTGATTCAGAGGGTCTACACTAGTGGTAAGTATGTTATCACCGCAACCCAGATGCTGGACAGTATGATGAACCATCCGCGTCCGACCCGTGCAGAGGCAACCGACGTTGCCAACGCTATCTATGACGGCACCAGCGTTATCATGCTCTCCGGTGAGACTGCTGCCGGAAAATATCCGGTGGAGGCAGTTCGGACAATGGCAAGAATTGCGGAGCGCACCGAGGAAGACATCAACTATCGCCGCCGCTTCCGTGAGCATGAAGGCACGGTGAACCGCGATGTGACCAATGCGATTTCCCATGCGACCTGTTCGGCAGCGTATGACCTGGAGGCAAGCGCCATCATCACCGTTACCCAGTCGGGTCAGACCGCTCGTATGATCAGCAAATACCGTCCGCAGATGCCAATCATCGGTTGCACCACCCAGATGCCGACCTACCGCCATCTGAGTATGTCCTGGGGTGTTGTGCCGGTATTGTGTGGGGAGCAGAACACCGAGGATGGTCTGTTTAAGCACGCTATGGCGCGTTCGAAGGAGTGCGGAGTGGTACAGGACGGCGACCTGGTCGTCATCACCGCAGGTGTTCCGCTGGGTATCCCGGGCACCACCAACCTGCTCAAGGTGCAGACGGTGGGGGATGTCATTCTGCACGGAACCGGTATCGGTGAAGGCAACATCAAGGCAGGCGTCTGTGTAGCAAAGAGCGAAAGAGAAGCGCTGCAGAACTTCCGCGCCGGAGATATTCTGGTCATCGACAGCACCACCAACGAGCTGCTGGATGTGATGAAGAAAGCCTCCGGCATCATCACCTCGCAGGGTGGTGTGAATTCTCACGCAGCAGTGGTCGGACTGGCGCTGAACATTCCGGTCATTGTTGGAGCAAAAGATTGTACACAGGTTCTGCGCAACGGAACCTCCATTCTGCTGGATGCAAGCAAAGGGGTTGTCTGCAACCTGACCAACCAGCAGTAGAGGATTGAAAACGGAAACGGTCCGTCGAAAGGAGCTTTTATGAAAGGAATTCTGAAAAAAGCAATGGCTGCCGCACTGGTAGCGGTCATGGTGTTGTCGATGAGCGGCTGCACAGAGGAAGAGCAACCGCAGACCAATCAGCCGCAGCAGCAGCAGCAAGACGACGGACAGCAGCCGGAAACTCAACAGGAGCAGGAGGAGCAATCCCAACAGCAAACGGTGACGGCGCCCAGCCTGAGCCAGCAGCTCAAGGAGGCAAAAGCCAAGAACGATGACATCATCGGGTGGCTGAAGATTGATGACCTGAAGGTGGACGGAGCAGTCGTCCAGGCGGAAAACAACACCAAGTATGAGCGCTTGAACGAGTGGGGACAGTATAGCTGGACCGGAACCTACTTTGCCGACTATGAGTGCAACTTTGACAGCCGGGAATCCCTTTCCAAAAATACGGTCATCTATGGGCATAATGTGGATTTCAATGACAATCGGGATGGGGAGCGCTTCAGCCAGCTGCTTTATTTTGCGGACGAGGAGTTTGCAAAGCAGCATCCGTACGTTTACTTTACCATCGACGGGGATGACAAGAGCAGCGAGATGGTCTGGGAAATCTTTTCGGTGTTCTATACCACCACGGATTTTGATTACATCCGCATCAACAAGGACTATCGAAACCCGCAGGAGGGTGAGATCACCGATGCCCAGCTGATGAATATTATCAAGGGAGCACAGGAGCGCTCGGAGTACGACTATGAGGTGGAGGTCAGCGGAGAGGACAAGATTTTGACCCTCTCGACCTGCTCGTA
The DNA here is from genome assembly GCA_000435195.1 of Clostridium sp. CAG:169. GTDB lineage: Bacteria > Bacillota > Clostridia > Oscillospirales > Ruminococcaceae > Negativibacillus. The sequence continues at coordinate 36,798 of FR880213.1, forward strand.
TAAATACGGCAGGCGCAAGGATGTCCGCTTTGTGGTGATGGCAAAGCTGCTCGATGAGGATGCAGTGCTGCATACGCAGGCAAAGCTGACCCAGAACACCGATAAAAAAACGGTGGAATAAGAGATGAAAAAAGCAGCCTGACCCAATCGGTCAGGCTGCTTTTTTCATATTCAAACTCTCTTTATTACTGAATGCGTGCTCTTAAAGCAGCAACAATCGGTGCCCAGTCCACCCCGTGAACCATAGCGGCTTCTTCAATCGTTTCGCCGCGAGCGCCCGGTCAGCCGACACAATGCATACCAATGCCAAAGAAGATTTCGGCAAGGGAGCTGTCGTAGTCCAGAACATCACCAATGATGGTGTCCTTTGTAACGGTAAATGCCATAAAGTTGTCCCTCCTTCCTGTGTTGGGTTCAGTTATCTTTTATGATTTTTGTACAAGCACATTATAATACAAAAAAGGTATAAAATCAAGAACGGGAAACAAAACAAACCGTGAACAAAAAATCCCACTCAAACGGCTGTTTGAGTGGGAAGAAAGGTTCGGTTATTCTTCATCGGTCTGCTCGGGAACGGGCAGAATCTCGGCACGCAGCTTTGCGATGCGGCGTTCATCGGTGGCAAGAACGGTAAATTTGACATTGCCCGCCTGTACCGATGGGTGTTCGTCCTTGGCAGGGATGCAGTCAAGCAGGTCGGTAATCATGCCGCTGAGGGTGTCGTAGTCCTCTTCGGGACCGATGTTCATGCCCAGCAGCTCCTCGACGTCGTCCACAGACATGGAGCCGTCCAGAACGAAGATGGTGTCGGAAAGCTTCTGGTATTCCTCTTCCTCCTGGTCATACTCGTCCTGCATATTGCCGACGATTGATTCCAGCAGGTCCTCCATGGTAACGATACCGGAGGTGCCGCCGTACTCATCGACGACAATCGCCATCTGGGTTTTCTTTTCCTTAAAGGTTTTGAAAAGGTCAGAACAGCGGTTGGATTCGGGGACGAAGATGGCTTTGCGGATAAAGGGGAGGATTGGCTGGTTGGAAATTTGCTCCACTGTTTCGGTGATGCAGCGCAGCATATCCTTGGCGTAGACGATGCCGACGATGTTGTCGATGTCGTCCTCATAGACCGGGATTCGGGAGTAGCCTTTGTCGATGGCAAGCTGGATGACGTCCATCACGGTAGCGGTGTTTTCTACGGCGGCGACGTCAGTTCGGTGGGTCATTACATCCTCCACGGTGATGTCGTCGAACTCAAAGATGTTGTCAATCATGTCGGCTTCATCCTTTTCGATGGAGCCTTCTTCGTTGCCGACGTCGACCATCATGCGGATTTCCTCTTCGGTGACCTGCTCCGGCTGGTCATCGGCGCTGATGCCGAACAGACGCAGGACCAGGTTGGTGCTGGCGGAAAGAACAGCCACAAAGGGCTTGGAGATGGTGAACACAAAGCGGATGATCGGAGCGACCATCAGGGAAATCTTTTCGGGATGGTGCATAGCGATGCGCTTGGGGACCAGCTCACCGAGAACAAGGTTAAAGTATGCCAGCAGCAGGGTGATGGAGATCAGAGCGATGGTCTGAGCGGCAGGCAGCGGCATATAAGAGGAAAGAAAGGCTGCAAACGGCTCGGAGAATTTGTCGGCGGCAGAACCGGCTGCCATAAATCCGGCAAGGGTGACACCGATTTGGATGGTGGAGAGGAACTTGGAAGGCTCTGAGACCATCTTGTGCAGGATGGCGGCGCGCTTGTTGCCGTCCTCTGCCATTTTTTTGAGCTTGTTGTCGTTGAAGGTGACGATGGCGATCTCGCTCATAGCAAAGAAAGCGTTGATAGCGATGAGCACCAGAAGGATGACGATTTGTAAGATTGTACTGTCAGGGTCCATTTTTTACTCCTTTTTGTTAAAGACTGAAGGTTTGATTCGAAAATGATGAGAAGCACCGAAAACTTCCATCATACACTTTAATACTATACACAAATCGAAAGGGGTTGTCAATTTGACTTTTGCGCACAAAAAAGACGATATTCCCCTTTGTGGAGAGGTTGCGACGCAGGGAAAGGGCTTTTTTGTGCAAAAGCTTCGCAGAGCGGGTCCTTGCGCAGTGAACAGAAGCGAACATAAAAGAAGGAAACGATTTTGATGAGAGAAGCTTTGGCGGTGCGGGAGGAGAAGAGGGTGAAAACCGACTAAATAGGTACAGGATAAATTGTGCGATGTGGTAAAATTGTTAAAAAAGTATAGGGACAATCCAATAAGTTGGCACACTTTGTCCCTTTACAATACGACCAAAAAATGATAAACTTTATAACGTAGGTATGTGTGATATGATTATAGCATAACATCCATCTAAACCTATCAAGGAGGAATAATACATTATGGCTAGATCTATGAAAACCATGGACGGCAACAATGCTGCTGCATATGTATCTTATGCATTTACAGAAGTTGCCGGCATTTACCCGATCACCCCATCCAGCCCAATGGCTGACTATGTGGATCAGTGGTCTGCACAGGGTAAAAAGAACATCTTCGGTTCCACTGTCAAGGTAATGGAGATGCAGTCCGAGGCTGGTGCGGCAGGTACCGTACACGGTTCCCTGAACGCAGGCGCTCTGACCACCACCTATACCGCATCCCAGGGTCTGCTGCTGATGATCCCGAACATGTACAAAATCGCAGGCGAGCTGCTGCCAACCGTTTTCCACGTTTCGGCAAGAACCGTAGCTTCCCACGCGCTGAACATCTTCGGTGACCACTCCGACGTTTATGCTTGCCGTCAGACCGGCTTTGCTATGCTGGCTGAGACAAACCCACAGGAAGTTATGGACCTGGGCGCTGTTGCTCACCTGGCTACTATCAAGAGCCGCGTTCCATTCATCAACTTCTTCGACGGTTTCCGTACCTCCCACGAGATCCAGAAGATCGAAGTATGGGATTACGAAGACCTCAAAGAGATGTGCGACATGGATGCAGTAGAAGCATTCCGCAAACGCGCACTCAACCCAGAGCATCCAACCATGCGCGGTTCCCACGAGAACGGCGACATCTTCTTCCAGCATCGTGAAGCCTGCAACGAGTACTACGAAGCAGTTCCGGCTATCGTGGAAGAGTACATGGGCAAAGTCAATGCAAAACTGGGCACCAACTATCAGCTGTTCAACTACTACGGCGCACCGGACGCTGACCGTGTCATCGTAGCAATGGGTTCTATCTGCGACGTTGCAGAAGAAGTTATCGACTACCTGACCGCTAAAGGCGAAAAGGTTGGTCTGGTCAAAGTAAGATTGTTCCGTCCATTCTCTGCTAAACACCTGCTGGCTGCTATCCCAGAAACTGCAACCAAGATCGCTGTTCTGGACCGTACCAAAGAGCCAGGCGCATACGCAGAGCCTCTGCATCTGGATGTTATGTCCGCTATGAGCGAAGCTGGACGTCAGGCTACCATCATCGGTGGTCGTTACGGTCTGGGCTCCAAGGACACCACCCCTGCAAGCGTATTTGCAGTATATGAAGAGCTGGCAAAAGCAGAACCAAAAGCTCGTTTCACCCTGGGTATCAACGATGACGTTACTCATCTGTCCCTGGAAGAAAAAGAAGCTCCAAACACCGCAGCAGAAGGCACCATCGAGTGCAAATTCTGGGGTCTGGGCGGCGATGGTACTGTTGGTGCAAACAAGAACTCCATCAAGATCATCGGTGACCACACCAACAAATATGTACAGGCATACTTCCAGTATGACTCCAAGAAGACCGGCGGTATCACCATCTCCCATCTGCGTTTTGGTGACAAACCGATCAAGAGCCCATACTACATCAATAAAGCAGACTTTGTTGCCTGCCACAACCCATCTTATGTAACCAAAGGCTACAAGATGGTTCGTGACGTAAAACCAGGCGGCGTATTCCTGATCAACTGCCAGTGGACTCCTGAGGAGCTCAACGAGCATATGCCGGCTGATGCAAAACGTTACATTGCTAAGAACAACATCCAGCTGTACACCATCAACGCAATCGACAAGGCTATCGAGATCGGTCTGGGCAAACGTACCAACACCATCCTGCAGTCTGCGTTCTTTGCACTGGCTGGCGTACTGCCAAAAGAAGATGCTATCACCTACATGAAGGATGCAGCTACCCGCAGCTTCTCCAAGAAGGGTGAAGCCATCGTTAAGATGAACCATGACGCAATCGATGCCGGCTTTGACTACTATGTAAAAGTGGACATCCCTGCTGATTGGGCAACCGCTGAGGACCACAAAGAAGCAGAACATCTGGAAGGTCCTGCAAAACTGGTTACCATGGTACAGGATATTATGGAACCGGTTGCAAAAATGGACGGCGACAGCCTGCCTGTATCCGCATTTGTTGCTCATGCTGACGGTACCTTTGAACAGGGCGCTTCCGCTTACGAAAAACGCGGCGTTGCTGTTATGGTTCCAGAGTGGGATGAGACCAAATGTATCCAGTGTAACCGCTGCTCCTACGTCTGCCCACATGCTACCATCCGTCCATTTGCTCTGACCGAGGAAGAAGTTGCTGCTGCTCCAGAAGGTTTGCAGGTTGCTAAGATGACCGGCAAAGGTCTGGAAGCTCTCAAGTTCACCATGGCAGTATCTCCAATGGATTGTATGGGATGCGGCGTCTGCGTAGGCGAATGTCCTGCAAAAGAAAAAGCAATCAAGATGGTTCCAAGAGAGAGCCAGGAATACAAACAGCCGGTATTTGATTACCTGGTTGCTAACGTTGGCAAGAAGGAAGGCATGCCTGCAAAAGAAACTGTTAAGGGCAGCCAGTTCGAGAAACCTCTGCTTGAGTTCTCCGGCTCCTGTGCAGGTTGTGCTGAGACAGCTTATGCTCGTCTGATCACCCAGCTGTTCGGCGACAGAATGTACATCTCCAACGCAACAGGTTGTTCCTCTATCTGGGGCGGTCCTGCTGCTACCTCTCCATACACCGTCAACGAAAAGGGTCACGGTCCTGCATGGGCAAACTCCCTGTTCGAAGACAACGCAGAGCACGGCTTCGGTATGTACCTGGGTCAGAAAGTTCTGCGCGACAAGCTCATTGAGGAAGTCCGCGATGTAGTTGAAAACGGCAGCAACGAAGCTGTTAAAGCTGCTGGTCAGAAATATCTGGATACCGTTAACAACGGTAAAGAGAACCAGGCTGCTACCGAGGAGCTGATTGCTGCTCTGGAAGCTTGCGGATGCGAAAAAGCAAAATCCATCCTGGCTCACAAAGAATATCTGGCTAAGAAATCGGTTTGGGTATTCGGCGGCGACGGCTGGGCATACGACATCGGCTTCGGCGGTCTGGACCACGTTCTGGCTTCCGGCGAGGATATCAACGTGATGGTATTCGACACCGAGGTATACTCCAACACCGGCGGTCAGGCTTCCAAGGCTTCTCAGGTAGGTCAGGTTGCTCAGTTTGCAGCAGCAGGTAAAGCAATCAACAAGAAGAGCCTGTCTGAAATCGCAATGTCCTACGGTTACGTTTATGTTGCTCAGATCGCTATGGGCGCTGACATGAACCAGACCATCAAGGCAATTGCTGAGGCTGAGGCATACCCAGGTCCATCCCTCATCATCGGTTACGCTCCTTGTGAAATGCACTCCATCAAGGGCGGCATGGGCAACTGCCAGAAAGAAATGAAACGCGCTGTTGAATGTGGTTACTGGAATATGTTCCGCTTCAACCCAGCTCTGAAGGCTGAAGGCAAGAACCCATTCACTCTGGACAGCAAGGCTCCAACCGCTGATTACAAAGAGTTCATCATGGGCGAGGCTCGTTACTCCTCTCTGACCCGTGCATTCCCAGAAAGAGCAGAAGAACTGTTCGAGAAGGCTGCACAGAACTCTCGTGCTCGTTACGATCACCTGGTACGTCTGGGCGAACTGTACGCAGCAAAATAGTTTTCAGGCATCTTGATCCGATAGGGTCATCAAAAAATCCCGCTTTCATTTTGAAAGCGGGATTTTTTTCTATATAAGGAAAATAAGGAGAAGGATGTTAGGCTCTGGAAGGGAAGTCAATCAAATCAGTTGAAAATCCAGAAAAGGTATGGTATTCTGAAACAGAAAAGCAGGACAGAAAGGAACGAGAAAGATGAAAATCATGGCGGTGGATTTTGGCGATTCCCGAACCGGAATTGCCATCTGCGACAGAGGAGAGCTGCTGGCAAGCCCGGTGTGTGTGATTGAGGAGAAACATTTCCCGACGACCGTTCAAAAGACAGCACAGCAGGCGCAGGAGCAGGGTGCAGAACGGATTGTAGTGGGACACCCGCTCAACATGGACGGCAGCAAAGGACCCAGAGCACAGCTGTGCGAGGAGTTTGCGCAGCAGCTGGGAGAACTGGTGTCGGTCCCGGTGGTGCTGTGGGACGAGCGGCAGACAACCGTTTCGGCGATTGGATTTTTGAATGAAACCAACACCAGAGGCAAAAAGAGGAAGCAGGTCATTGATGCGGTAGCGGCGACCATCATTCTGGAAAATTATATGAGTTACCGGAAAAATCACAGCGAGGAGGAGTAGGATGGGTGCAATGCAGAAGCTGGCAGGCTTGATGCGCAGGGCGATTGAAAAATACGATATGATTCAGCCGAACGACAGGATTGCTGTTGGGGTCAGCGGAGGAAAGGATTCGGTTGCTCTGCTGGTGGGACTGTGCAAACTCAGAGAATATATCGGGATTCCATACGAAGTGGTTGCCATCACCCTGGACCCTTGCTTTGGCGGGGTGGAGACCGATTATACACCGATTGCGCAGCTGTGCGAGCAGCTGGGGGTTCCTTACGTTTTGAAGCGGACGGAGATTGGGCAGATCATCTTTGATGTGCGCAACGAAAGCAACCCATGCAGCCTGTGTGCAAGGATGCGCAGAGGTTGTCTGCACGATGCTGCCAAGGAGAACAACTGCAATAAAATCGCGCTGGGACACCACTACGACGATGCCATTGAAACCTTTATCATGAACCTCTTTCAGGAGGGGCGGGTCGGATGCTTTCAGCCGGTGACCTATCTGTCCAGAAAAGATTTGACGATGATTCGACCGATGGTGATGGCGGAGGAGAGCATGATTTCGGCAGCGGTGCGGCACGAGGGTCTGCCGGTGGTCAAGAGCAAGTGCCCGGCGGACGGCAACACCAACCGTGAGAAAACCAAAGAGTGGATTCGCATGATGGACAAGGAGAGCAAGGGCTTTAAAAAGCGACTTTACGGTGCGTTGGAGAGAGGACATATTTCTGGCTTCTAACCTTTTCTTTGCTAGAAAGAAAAGGTTAGACCAAAAGAAAAGTGTTTTGGAAAATGGAGCGAAGCGACATTTTCGAGGGCAAAGGTGACGGTTAGAGCAAACAGCTCCAATCAAAATAAAGTGCCGTCACCAAGGGAATCGAATGAAATTCGATTCCCAGAAAATGGAAAGCAAAACATTGTCTGTTCGCCTACGGCTCGAAGACGGGTGGAATGGAGATTTGAGCAAAAAGGAAAGCATTGCTCTGCTAAGCCTGCAACTTGCTTCATACGGTGGTTTTATAAAAGATAAAAGTGCCGGTGCACAGCGGTCGACGATGAAAAAATTCCTGAGGAATCCTCCTTGGGGATTTTTTAGTTAGAAGGGATCTCTATAAAGAGAAAGGGACTTTACTGGATAAAAAGCCAATTTTACCGAGTAAAGGGTAGATTGGCTTGACATAGGAAATCAGAAGTGATATGGTGAAAATAAAGGGAAACAAAAATTTTCAGAATATATCTATATAAAAAGTAAAGCGAGAAGCTGTTTTGCAGAAGGAGGAAGAGAAAGATGAAAAAATTGTTTTTATCAATCGTCAGCGTGATGACAGCGGTTGCCGTGATGGTACTTCCTGCTTCGGCAGCGTTTGAATTAGACGATCTGCAGGCGAAAGAGGGAAATCGAAATCTAAGAGCGACGGAGCAGAACGAAGTACTTTCGATGAGCAGAGAAATTGAAAATCCAATCCGTTTTGAGATTCCTTGTACAGAGTTGAACCTGATGCAGTATACAAATGATGATACTCCAAAACAGGGAAAAGAAATTCTAAACGATGCTCTGATTGCTGAGATGAAAAAAATAAATCCTGACTTTGAGACAGAATATTATTCCGTTTTCTACAATCCGTCGGGGGGACTACTTTTTTTGTCAAAGGTCATTCCTACTGAATATAGAAATGTTTTTGTAGGAGTCGGATATAGCATTTACATTGAGAATGGAATCGCACTGGAACTATTTTACACGGATATTCCCACTCAGAAGCAATTCTACCAAGAGGAGACACTTTCAGAAAGAATACGGATTTTTGTGGAGAACGGAGGAGAGAACGTCCAACTGCCGGATATTCCGAATGCGCTGGTAGAGGTGGATGAAGATCACGTTTTTTACAGCTACGATTCAGAAACAGATGAGCTGACTTATACAGTCGGTTATGAAGTAACCCATCTGGATGAAGATGGAGCGATGTCGGCACATGAGATTGTGGTTCCGGTTCCACGAGTGGAAAAAAAGTGGACAGACAAAATATTTTTGGTTGTGTCAGGAGGCATTGTTTTTATTCTGATGGGTTTTCTTTGTCTGGGGAAATTTAAAATCAAAAAGGAAAAATAACAAACCCTCCGAAGAAATTTTCTTCGGAGGGTTTGTTTTAGTTTATAAATTTTAGAGGAGCGGGTCCAGCCGCAGCTTTCCCAAGTCGTATGGGGTGGACTGGTAGACGTAATAGTTGAGCCAGTTGGAGTAGAACAGATAAGCGTGGCTGCGCCAGATACGGATGGGTTTTTGGGCAGGGTCGTCCTGTGGGAAGTAGTTGCAGGGCAACTGGATGGGCAGACCCTTGTCCAAGTCGCGGAAGTATTCCTCAGCGAGGGTGCCGGCTTCATACTCCGAGTGACCAAAGATGAAGATTTGTCGACCGTTGTGGTTGGAAACGATGTTGACCCCGGCTTCGGGAGAGGCAGAGAGGATGTAGAGTTTTCCGGTTGAGCGAATCTGCTCCGCGCTGATTTCGGCGTGGCGGGAGTGCGGCATCCAGTAGACCTCGTCAAAGCCGCGCAGCAGAGGAACACTTTTATCGACCAGGGTGTGTTGGAAGACACCGAACAGCTTTTGCGGCAGTTGGGTCTTTTGCAGACCGTAATGGTAGTGCAGCGCAGCCTGTGCTCCCCAGCAGATGTGGAGGGTAGAGTGGACGTGCGTCTTGGACCATTCCATAATGGTACACAGCTCCTGCCAGTAAGAAACCTGTTCAAACTCCATCTGCTCCACCGGAGCACCGGTGATAATCATTCCATCAAAGTACTGCTCGCGAATCTCTTGAAAAACCTGATAAAATTTGAGAAGGTGGTCAGAAGGGGTATTTTTAGAGGCGTGGGTAGCGGTTTGCAGAAGTTCCACATCCACCTGAAGCGGCGAATTGCTGAGCATACGCAGCAGCTGGCGTTCGGTATCAATCTTTTTGGGCATCAGATTGAGAATCAGAATTCGCAAAGGACGGATGTCCTGTGAACGTGCGCGTTTTTCGGACATGATAAAGATGTTTTCCTGCTCGAGAGTATCCCATGCAGGAAGATCATTGGGAATATTGATTGGCATAAAGGAATCTCCTTATGATATAATGTGGATTTAAAAGCAAGGTTTATTGTACAATACTTTGATTTTGATTGCAATGACAAAGGATAAAGAGAGGAGAAAAAAGCATAAAAATGGGGAAAAAGCAACTTTTTTCAAAAAAAGTCAAAAAAAGGG
>FR880214.1:0-5207 GCA_000435195.1 Clostridium sp. CAG:169
CGTCAAAGCCTGCGTGGACAGCGCCCTTCAGCTGGGACTGCCCGAGGCACGCATCCCGCTGGCACAGGCGGTGGTCACCATGGCAACCGCACCCAAGTCCAACTCCTCCTACATGGCAATCAACCGCGCGATGGCAGATGTCCGCGCCGGAAAGGTGGGCGACTTTCCCCGCTGCCTGCAAAACAAGCACTTCGACGGAGCCGAGGTGGAGAACAAAGGGCAGTTTTACCAATATCCGCATGACTACCCGAACCACTATGTCGAGCAGCAGTACCTGCCCGATGTGCTGGTGGGCACCGTCTATTATCAGTTTGGAGAAAACAAAAATGAGGATGCCGCCAGAAAATACCGTGAAAAGCTGCTGGCAGATGTCGCTGCCCGAAAGCAGACGGACAAAATCTAACCATACAGCAAAAGCCGACCTTGTTTCAGGTCGGCTTTTGTTTTTTACAAACGCGCTGTTTGTTACTTTGTATTCTTTTTGCCTCTTGGTTTTTTGCGGGAATTTTTTACCGGGGGTTTTGTTGCCGGTTTCGCAGGCGCCGACTGTGTTTTTTGGAGAGGGGCGGCTTCCTTCTCCTTAATAGCGGTCGGGTCCGGGTGTTTGAGCGCAGACGGCTCTTTCTCTTTGATTGCGGTTGGGTCCGAGTGCTTGAGCGCAGACGGTTCTTTCTCTTTGATTGCGGTCGGGTCCGGGTGTTTGAGCGCAGACGGTTCTTTTTCCTTGATGGCAGTGGTTTCCTTCTTCGGTTCGTCCGCCGCCTTTTCTTCTACCCGAAGCTCCCACAGCTGGTTTTCACCACCCTTTTCCCAGATTTGCAGATGGGTGTTATCCTGAAGAGCAACATCCAGATACTTTCCGCTGGACACCGAGCGCAGGCGAAGATGCTCCCCCTCTTCCTCGATGGTCCACAACTGGCTGGTAACCTCTGCCTGCTCCCACAGGTGGAGCCACGCACCGTTCATCGTACCGGCGTCAATGATGTCCACTGCCTTTTGTGCTGCTGTGTTCAGAATCCGATAGCGATTATCGCCGGCATCCAGCAGCTTCCACAGCTGTGCCTTGCCTTCATTTGGCTGCTCTGCTGTAATCAGGTTATCCTCGCCGGCCGTCAGATATTTGCCGTCTGCAATCGCAACGATATGATAGTTCTTAGTTTTAAAAATCCTCATCAGATGATCCCCTTTCCTTGCTTGGAAGCAGTTCCTTTCTCTAAAATACACCCTTATTATACCACTCGCTGCGAAGCTGGTCAATTTTTCCAACAGGCTTTCCCCTCTTTTTATCCGCAGAACATCTGTATTTTACAAAGCCACCGCCCTGGCAGCTGTTTTCTGCTCCTGTGCTTTCGGATAGTTTTGGGTAACTGTCTGTGGTTTTAGGTTTTCTTTGCTGTATGCCATCTCCTCCTCACGGCGGCAGTACCACTCGACTCCTATTCCGCACAGTGCAATCAGAATCATACCTCCAAACAAAGCAAATGCGACACAAAAAGCTCCCATTTTCCCGCTCCCTTTCCAATAAATTGCGCTATGCAAAGATATTTGTAAAAATAATGGATGAATCGAGCGGATTTCTTTTGATCCCTTGCAATTCATCCGTAAATTTTGTACTCACTTTCCTTATTTCGCCTTTATTTTAGCACTATGCAAACGCAAAGTCAATAGCGCTGTGCAAATTTTGTCATTTGGTGTTGCGTCCTGCAAAAATAAGTGGTATAATAAGGAAAAAGGGAGGGAAGCCTGTGGAAAAAAATATGCAAACCGGCAAACGCATCCAAGCCAGACGCGAAGAGCTGGGACTGAATCTGGGGGACATTGCGCAGAAGGTGGGTGTTGCGGTCTCTACCATTCAGCGGTACGAAAAAGGAAAAATTGAAAAAATCAAGCTGCCGGTCATCGAAGCCATCGCCAAAGCCCTTGCAGTGGACCCTGCCTGGCTGCTCGGTCAAACCGACTGCCCGACTCCCGCTGCTCAGGAGCCTGTCATCGACAACCTGCTTCCTCTGCCCAAGACCTACCGCATCCCGCTGATTGGCGACATCGCCTGCGGGACGCCCATCCTTGCCGATGAAAACATCGAAGCCATCCTGGAGGTACCCGAGCACATTCGAGCAGATTTTGCGCTGCGCTGCCACGGCGACAGCATGACCGGAGCACACATCCACGACGGTGACATCGTGTATATCCGTCAGCAGCCCGATGTGGACAACGGCTGCATTGCGGCTGTCTGCATTGACAATTCTGCCACCTTAAAGCGGGTCTACAAATATCCCGACCGACTGGTCCTCTCTCCCGACAACCCGATGTACGAACCATTTGTCTACACCGGCGACGAGCTAGCACAGGTGCGAATCCTGGGAAAAGCCGTTGGCTTTACCAGTCTGCTGGATTAACAAGCATAACAAAAAAGCAGGAACTGTTTTCATCAGCTCCTGCTTTTTTACTTTATTATAGCGATGCCAGCAGTGCCAGCGGGTCGAAGGTATAAAAGCGGCTTAGAATCATCGTATCCAAAATAATCTGCTGGTTGCAGTATTTCATTCCGCCCAGCAGGTAGAACACCAGCTTAAACAGGATGCAGATGAGGTACAGGTTCAGGCAGGACTGCAAAAATCCCATCACAGCGCCGAAGAAGCGGTCGATGGGCAGCAAAATCGGCGAATGAAAGACAAAGTGGATTGCCGAAGTCAACAGCCGCACCAACCCGCTGAGCAGCAGATAGCACAGCGAGAAGATGACCACCGAAAGAGCGCCTCTGACCGCCGGTCCTATCACCGACTGTTCCAGCGCTGCCGTCAGCTGCGCCGCTCCGCTGTTGAGCGCCTGCGAAATGCTGTCGGTGTCGATTGCCATTCCGATGACGTTGGAGTAGACCTTCGGCAGCTGCTGCAAACCTGCCTGCAGCTGGGCAATGATGTCGGTGAGCTGCCCGCCCTGAAGATTTTGACTTAAAAATGCGGTTACTTCCGTCTTTAGAAATTGGTCATAGACCAGCTCCGCTCCGTTTTTTGCCAGAAACGCCGAGCCGAATAGCGCAACCAGCCGCCCAAGCAGCCGAAAAATTCCGGTTGCAAATCCCTTTTGCGCGCTGTACGCCACCGTCATCAAGATAATCAGCACTGCCGACAGATCGTACAGCAGCACGACCAGCTTATCCATCGTTCATCATCCTCTCTTATTGGGCGCTTTTAGGCAGGTCGTCTGGAGGAGAAGAGGGGTTCGTCCTTGTTCTCATTCTCCTCTTTGTCCTGCTTTTTGTCCTCTGTTTCCTGTTTTTCCTGCTCATCTGCTTTGTCCGACTGCTGCGGCTGTTCAGAGGTCTCCGATTCCGGTGGCGCTTCCTCCTGGGAGAATTCCGGCTGGAGGTCCTCGTTTTGCACCGGCAGATGGTCCGATCCCTGATTGAGCACGCCGTCCGGGTTTTCCGGGTCAAACTCGTTCTCTTCTTCCTCTACCTCGGACGATTCCTCCTGTGCTTGGGAGGATTCGAACGCCGTATCTTCCAACGGAATTTGGTCGATGATCTCCTGCGATTCACCCACCGTCAGCTCCTGACCCTGGGACTGCTGTGCTTTTTCCTCCTCCCGCTTCATGCCATCCAAAATGCTTTGCAGCAGATCAATTTCCTGCTGGCTCTGCTCGGTTGGAGAGCCGTCCGGCAGCTGCTGCGGCTCCTTGTGGGAGAACAGGGCAAAGCGGGACGGTTCCTCCAGCGGCAGACGCACAATTTGGGTGGTGGTCATCGCATAGATGGAGTTGCCCATCGGCTGAATGTCGTAGTAGGATTCGTTGGTTTCCTCTTTGAGCAGCTCACAGTCATAGGCGCTGTACTCATGGAAGGAGGAGCCACCCAGCACCAGGATGGTGTTGCCAATCGCCTTGACCTTTTGCAGGCTGTCGTCAAAGGTGGTGGTCCCATTCAGGGTATAAAAGTCGTCCGCTACCGATGCCAGGGTGTACTTTCGGTCCTGCTCATAGTCGCCAAAGACCAGTGCGACCCCGTTTTCATACATGGCAAAGGCTGCCAGCGACTGACCTTTGTAGTCGAACTGCCCGATGATCTTGCCTTCGGTACCTAAGATAAAAGCATTTTTATCGGTGATGCAGCGCACATTGCTGCCGTCAAATTCCAGCGCCAGAATCAGCTGGTTTGCCAGCTCATAGCGGTTTTGCTCCTGCCCGTTTTTCAGCACCGTCAGCACATTTTTTAGTTCTCCCGCCTGTGCATAGGAGGAGGCAATCGCCACCGCCGAGCCGTTGTCGGACATCGCCAGTGCAGTGACCACATTGTCAGTCTTCCAGACATACTGCTCGCGCTGGCGGGAATCCAGCACCGTCACCCGGGTCTGGGCATTCTCCGTCTGGGTGGCAATGGCGATGCAGCCGTTTTGAGAAATGGCGCCGCACCGAATCGCCTCATCGGTACTGCCGTTGTAAAAGAGATTGTTGCGGCTGTAGGCTGCATAGGTCTTGGAGCCGCGGTCGTAGTTGAGCATCATCGTTCCGCTGGTCTGTACCTGCGGGTTTCCCATGCGGTGCAGATTGCTGTACACCTCGGTACCGCTGGTATTATAAATATAAAGGGTCGTTTCATTGAGCAGGATGATTCCGCTGTCGTTCTGGTACATCCCCTTGATTTTGCCGCCGGGCGCATCGATGGGATAGCCCGGCCCGCCCTTAATCATATCGCCCAGCGAGGACAGTCCGGCAAATTCCGGCGAATTGACCAGACTGGAAAGCAGGTAGGCGATTGCCAGAATCACACCTGCCAAACCAGCCAGCTTGAAAGCCCTGCGCCGCGCCTGCCGCTGTTTGAGTTTTTTAAAGTCTGTTACCTTTGCCATTCTATCCTTCACCCTTCCATCCGGTCGTCGGGCAGCTGCTCATAGAACACCCGGTCCAGATACAATCCCCATGCCGGTGCGGTAAAACCTGCTGCCGCGCGGTCTCGCTGCTCCAGAATCTGCGGGATGCAGCCCTGCGGCTTGCTGCCTGCTGCAATCTCCAGAATCGTTCCCACCATGATGCGGACCATGTTGTACAAAAAGCCGTCGCCCTCCACATAAAAGGTGACCCGGTCCCCTTCCCGCACCATTCCGCAGGCGGTGACGGTGCGCACATGGTCCTCCACCGAGGAGCCTGCCGAGCAAAGGGAGGAAAAATCGTGGGTCCCGATAAAGTCCTTGCACTGGCGGTCACACATA
>FR880214.1:5229-6025 GCA_000435195.1 Clostridium sp. CAG:169
ATAGCGACGTCAATAGGATAGCGGTAGTCATACACCTGCTTCCAGCGAAAGGGGTCCTTGACCGGGCTGTTGTTGATTTGATACAGATACCGCTTGCCAGTGCAGCTGTACCGGGCATGAAAGTCATCCGGCACCTGACGGCAGTCGGTCACTGCAATGTCGCAGGGCAGCTTTACATTGAGCGCGCGTACCAGGCTCTGGCAGGGGATGGCAGATTCGGTCCTGACACTGACACAGAACATATTGGCATGAACTCCGCTGTCGGTGCGGGAGCATCCCTTGATGTCCTCCCGGCGTCCCAGCACCGCCTCCAGTGCGTCCTGAAGCACCTGCGCAACCGTCAGCGCATTTTTCTGCACCTGAAAGCCGTGGTAGGCGGTCCCCTGGTAACGGATGGTCAAAAGAAGATTTCTGGTCTGTGTGCGCATTATAGCAACTCCTCAAAAAAGATTCCGCATTTTTTATCAACGTCATTTATTATAGCAGACTTCGCCCGTTCTGTCATTATTTCTATTCGGAATAAACGGTAAATTCTGCCGTTTGACTTCCCCTCTTCGACAAAATCCGCCCACTTTTTGCCAATCACCAAAAAATCCTCCGGCAACACCCGCTTAAACGGCTGCACCGGAGGAAAAGTTTTATAAGTTTTTATTTTGAAAGAATCCCTAGAACATCTTTGGGAAATAAGCGTTGATAGCAATGACAGCAACCAGACACAGCAGCATGAACGCCAGAGCGACAAAGTCCCTCTTCTGGTACTCCAACTGCTTCATGCGGGTCCTGCCGACGCTGCCGC
>FR880214.1:6063-8199 GCA_000435195.1 Clostridium sp. CAG:169
CATTGCCAGCGCCAGCTCGTCCGCCCTGCGGAAAGCCGAAACGAACAGCGGAATCAAAATCGGAATCAGTGCCTTTGCACGCTGTACCACGCTGCCGGTCTCCATGTCCGCGCCTCTTGCCTTCTGCGCGTTCATAATCTTGTCGGTCTCCTCAATCAAGGTCGGGATGAAGCGCAGCGCAATGGTCATCATCATCGCAATCTCATGCACCGGCACCTTGATTTTCTTCAGCGGTCCCATCAGCACCTCAATGGCATCGGTCAATTCAATCGGCGAGGTGGTGTAGGTCAGCAGGGAGGTACCGGCAATCAGGCACATGATGCGCACTGCCATCATGATTGCCATTGCCACACCTTCGCGGTAGATGTGCAAAAACCACAGAGAGAAAATCGGCTCGCCGTCTCCAACCAAAAAGAAAAGGTTGAGGATGGCAGTAAAGATGATGATTGGGACCACCGGCTTGAGGCTCTTGACCACCAGCTTGGCAGAGATACCGGAAATCATGTACATCAGCACCACCAGCGCGATGCCCAACGCCATACCCAGCGGACGGGAGGCAACAAAGAGGACGATGATGTACAGCACCGCTGCAATCAGCTTCATGCGCGGGTCCATCTTATGAATGAAGGAATGTCCCGGGAAATACTGCCCAATGGTAATATCTCGCAGCATACTTAGCGTCCCTCCTTTTCCTTGGCTGCAAACAGGTCGAGCACCTGCTTTTTGGCTGCCTGTACAGTGTAGGTGTGCGGGTCGACCGGGTAGCCCATCTCCGACAGGCGCATGAAAATTCGGGTCACCTGCGGCACTGCCAGACCCATCTGCTCGATTTCGGCTGCGTGTGCAAACACCTTCTCGGTATCGTCGTACATAAATACCTTCGACTGGTTCATCACCAGCACCTTTTTAGCAAACTTGGCAACGTCCTCCATGCTGTGCGAAACAATCAACACGGTGTTTTTCTGCTGCTGTTGGTACTCCTGAATCTGTCCCAGGATGCGGTCCCTGCCCTTCGGGTCCAGACCTGCGGTCGGTTCGTCGAGAATCAGCACCTTTGGGTCCATTGCCAGCACACCGGCAATGGCGACCCTGCGCTTCTGTCCACCCGACAGCTCAAAGGGAGATTTATCCAGCAAATCTTTGCCAACATTGACAAAGGCAGCTGCGCGGCGGACTCTACGGTCCACCTCTTCTTCGCTCAGTCCCATGTTTTTGGGTCCAAAGGCAATGTCCTTATAGACCGTTTCTTCGAACAGCTGATACTCCGGGTACTGGAAAACCAGTCCCACCTTAAAGCGGATGTCCCGCAGCTTCGACTTGTCCTCCCACATATCCTGTCCGTCGATATAGATTTTGCCCGAGGTCGGTTTGAGCAGTCCGTTCAGATGCTGAATCAGCGTAGACTTGCCCGAACCGGTATGTCCGATGACGCCCACCAGCTCTCCTTCTTCAATCGAGAGGTTGACGTCCTGGATTGCCATTTTAACAAAGGGGGTTCCCTCTGAATAAACATGGCTCAAATGTTCTGTCTTGATTACTGCCATCTTTTTTTCTTTCATTCCTTTCATCGTGCCGCCCACAGCGGGGTACAGCTGCCTCTGGATTTGCTTGCGAGGATGTTGTCCTTACACGATTTGCTCATCAGATGACTGCTCCTGTGTTTCTTTGGAAAGCTGTGGTTTGATGCCCTTGCGGCGGAAGAGGGTGGTGATTGCTTTGATACATTCCTCTTCGGTCAGAACATCCTTTGGCAGATTGTAGCCTTCCTTCAAAAATTCGTAAATCAGCTCGGAGGTCTGCGGAACATCCAGACCGACGTTCTTTAATTCCCGCACATGAGAAAAGACCTTCTTGGGAGTGTCGTCCAGAATCACCTTGCCCGAATCCATGACGATGATGCGGTCGCACTGTGCTGCCTCGTCCATGTAGTGGGTAATCAGAACAACGGTGATGCCGTACTCCTTGTTGAGCTTATGGATGGTCTCCATGACCTCTTTTCTGCCGCGTGGGTCGAGCATTGCGGTCGGCTCGTCGAGGACGATGCATTTCGGGCGCATGGCAATGATGCCGGCGATGGCGACCCTCTGCTTTTGTCCACCGGACAAACGATGCGGTGCGTGCTTTTTATATTCATAA
>FR880215.1:0-2249 GCA_000435195.1 Clostridium sp. CAG:169
CCGTCGTGCAAACCCGTTGGCAACCTGCGTGACCGACGAGGAAAATTTAAAGGGTATCTTTGAACTGCACCGGAAAAGAAGCGGCTGTTGAGCTTTGCACATTTCCGATGTCCCATAATTAAAAAATATTAAAACAACAAAGGAAGGTCATCACATGAAATTTGAATACCATACCGAAGGCACCTGCTCCCGCAATATTATTCTGGAGATGGATGGAGATACCATCCAGTCGGTACAGTTTATCGGCGGATGCAACGGCAACCTCAAGGGCATCGCTGCGCTGGTTCAGGGACAGAAGGCACAGGATGTCATCCCGAAAATTCAGGGCATCACCTGCGGTCCTAAACCCACCTCCTGCCCGGACCAGCTCGCTCTGGCTTTACAGGCATACCTGGAACAAAGATAATTTTCTGTACACAACGACCGACACCATCAAAAGGAGGGGTCTGTGTGATTGATTTTCTCATCGTTCTTCTTGTCTTTCTATGGGGAAGTGCGCTGATGAACGCGCTGATTTTGGTCCGGCACAGGCAACATCCTGCTTGCAGGCAGTTTGCATGGGCTGTCGAAAATGACAGTGACATTAAAATCGCTCCTGATTTTTCCTCCAAGTCCTCCCAGCCCCGGCTGGAGCCTTCGGAGGAGGAAATCCTGCTCTATTTTAAGCACAAGCAGTGCTGCAACCTGGAAAAAGCCCGCTGCCTGGGTCAACAGCTGGGGACACAGATTTTGTGTTTACCGCAAGACTTGGCACAGGAGCAGCTGACCTTGGAACCACCACTGCTGCTGCACGCACAGATGCTCTGTCTGTTCGTCAGCGAGGAGTGTGTCCGCAGACTGCTGCCTGACCCCATCCTGCACAAGCTTGTGCTTGCACAGATGAATGACACCATCTCCGAACAGCTGCCGAACTTCTACAACAATCTGCTTCAGTATCGCGCCTACACCGCTTATAAGATGTGCTTGGAGGAAGCTCCGGCAGAATCGGCTGCATCCGAACCGACACAACAGCAGCTGATTGGCAGCTGTTGGGCAAAAATGACAGGAAAACCGCAGGACCCCGCACATTGTCAGCTGGGCAGTCGGCTATATCAGTGGATGAAAGCCCGCTGCGAACAGCTTGTGTGCTCGGTACAGTTTCAAACGGTATAACAAACAGGGATGATTTTTAAAAATCATCCCTGTCGTTCTTTTATCACAGAAAGGAGCCAACCTTATGTTTTATCCTGCCAACGGAAAATCGCCGCAGCTTTCCCCCACCGCCCGCATCGCTCAAGGCGCCCGACTGGTCGGTCAGGTACAGCTGATGGAAAACAGCAGCGTGTGGTATAACGCCGTCCTGCGCGCCGACAACGCACCCATCACCATCGGAGAGGGCAGCAACGTCCAGGACAACTGCACGCTGCACACCGACCCAAACTACCCCATCACCGTTGGGAAAGAGGTCAGCATCGGTCATGGAGCCATCCTGCACGGCTGCACCGTCGGCGACCACTGCACCATCGGGATGGGTGCCATCCTGCTCAACGGCGCGGTCATCGAAGAAAACTGTCTAATCGCAGCAGGCGCGCTGGTCACCCAAAACACCGTCGTGCCTGCCGGTTCTCTGGTCATAGGCTCTCCTGCTGTCGTCCGCCGCAGTCTGCGCGAGGAGGAAATCCTGCACCTGCAATCTGCCGCACAGGAATATGTACACGCTGCCGCCGAGCAGCTTGACTGCCCGCAGCGGTAATACAGCCGACCGGCTGTATGTCCCTCTATCAGAAGCCGGGCTTTGTCTTGACCTTCTGCGCCAGCAGGTCCTGCTGCGGGTATCGGGCAAACCAGCTCTGTGCCGACCGGCACCCCAGCAGCAGCTGCATCTTCTGCCTGCGCAGAAAATCGCCCACCGCCTGCATTGCTTCCTGCAAAACCGTCTCCGTCTGCGTGCGGTCGAGTTTCAGTTCCTCCACCAGCCAGATGCCCTTCTGCTGCTCTTTCAATCGCAACAAAACAACGCTCTCCCCTGTTGTCAGGGTGCAGCGCGTGCCGCTTCGGCTTTCTGTCACCTTCATCCCATCCCCCCCTTTTCCTTTATTATAGCACACTTCCGGTGGCTGTGGGAGGGTTTTTAACGCAGCCACTTTAAGCATCCCATCAAAATCAAAAGCAGTCCTGCGCTCCAGCTGATGTCCCGCTCAAACCGTGTGCAAAACCGACTGCCCAACCGCCAACCGCCTTTAACTGCCAGCAGGTTGATGCCCAGCGAC
>FR880215.1:2299-11422 GCA_000435195.1 Clostridium sp. CAG:169
CTGCATCATTCCCGCGCCAAAGCCCGCCGCCAATCCGTCCACACTCAGCGCTGCCGCCAGGCTGACCGCCTCGGAAACGGAGAGCGACTGCGAGCGGTTAAAATCCGCACAGGTGGAATCGACACATACCTGCAAAAAAATCCGCAGATTTTTAATGCGAAACACCCAGGCGTTTTCCCGCTCGCAGCATTTTTTCAAGACATTTTTCAGCAGCCCGTCGCACAGCCGCACCGAACCCATCACGACCAGCACCCCACCGCCGAGCAACGAAGCTGTCCTGACGCTCATCCATCCTCCTGCGGCATCGCCCAGCCACACCGCCGCCCACAGACTGAACGAACAGGTCAACCCCAGCGCCAATGCAGAACAAAACGGAATTTTAATCTGCTGTGTTCCCAAAGCCAGACCCGCAGCAAAGGTATCCATGCTCAACGCCAGTGCCAGAAGCGTACATCCCCACAGAGTTTCTGCCAAACCATCATCTCCCTGTCCAGATTCTGTTGTTATCTTATGAGCGGCAGAAAAAATCGGTGCAAAAAATTTTTAAAAACTCTTGACAAATCCTTCCTCAGTTGCTATAATGATAAAGCACTTGTGATTTGTGTAAACAATTTCATAGTATGGAAAGATGGCTGAGCTGGTCTAAGGCGCACGACTGGAAATCGTGTGTGCCCTATAAAGGCACCGAGGGTTCGAATCCCTCTCTTTCCGCCAACAGACTGAGTCTGGACGCATATTGCGTTCCAGGCTCTTTTTTTATCAAAATGAGTGGCTCGCGTTTCAGCCAATCTAAACGGACCACCCTTCCCCAAAGAAGACATCCTTTGGATGTCTTCTTTTTTGTTTTGCTCAAAATTTCCCCTGCTTTCTGCCGCACACAAAAATCCCCGTAGTCCTTTTGATAGGACTGCGGGGATTTTTGTAACAGGGATTTCTTTTTAAGAATACAGCGATTCTCCATCGGGCATCTGCTCGCGTTTTTTCAGCACCTTGCCGATGATGGACAGGAACACAATCGTGCTGACGATTCCGCAGAAAATATCGACAATCGGCTCGGCATAAAAAGCGGCGGTCGCACCGAAGAATGCCGGCAACGCAAGGGTGAACACCAAAAACATCAACTTACGGAAAACAGACAAGGTCACCGAAACCTTGACAATTCCCAGGGCGGTCAGACCGTCTACAAAGCTGTATTGCAGCGCCAGCGGGATGATGCCGAAGGTAAAGACCTTGATTGCCCACACCGACAGCTGGATATACTCGGCATTCTGGGTGAACAGCCGGACAAACACACCGGACACCGTCTGCGAGATGATAAACATGACCAGGCAGAACAGCAGCGCCATCTTGGCAATCTCCTTTTCCCCCTTACGGATGCGGTCGGTGTTTTTGGCTCCGTAGTTAAAGCTCAAAATCGGCTGGGTTCCGCTGGTGATGCCGCCCAAAGGCAGGGTGACAATCTGCATATAGCTCTGGACGATGGTGGCACAGGCAATCAGCATATCCCCCTGCGCTCCTCCGTAATTTTGCAGCACGGTGTTGAGCGCGATAATCAGTACACTGTCGCCCGCAATGATGATAAACGGGCAGAAACCAAAGGTCAGCACCCGCAGCATGATTTTTCCCGAGTAACCGCGGAAGCTGATGCGGACGTGTACCCGGTCGCTGAACAAAAACCACAGGACAAACAGGCAGGAGCACGCCTGTGAAAGAACGGTGGCAACCGCTGCACCGGTGACACCCATGTCCAAAGCAAAGATGAAGATGGGGTCCAGGATAATATTCATCACCGCTCCGATGATGGTGGTCAGCATCGCCTCGTTGGCAAAGCCCTGACAGGTGATGAACTGGTTGAGTCCCGCCGTCAGGATAGCAAACACCGTGCCCATCACATAGTAGGTCAGATAGCTGTTTGCATAGGGGAAGGTCTGCTCGCTTGCACCAAAGAACATCAGCATCGGCTCCCGAAATGCAATCGCCAGTCCCGTCAAAGCAGCGGAGAGCGCCAACAGCATGACAAAGCAGTTGGCAAGAATCTTCTGGGCGCCCTCCTGGTTGTCCTCTCCCATACGAATTGCCATCAGCGGCGCGCCGCCGATTCCAACCAGAAAAGCAAATGAAGAGATGAGGGTCACAATCGGACCGCATACGCCCGCTCCTGCCAAAGCGACCTCGCCGACCTGCGGGATATTTCCAATGTACATTCTGTCCACAATGCTGTACAAAACATTGACAAACTGTGCCAGCATCGACGGGATCGCCAGCCTGCGCACCAACAGCTTGATGTCGTCCTTTCCAAGGTCGTTTTGCCTGCGAACCATTTTTCTCCTCCTTATTGTGCGGGCTCCTCAGAACAAGCTCCGCTTCCATAAAATCACGCAGTATAGTTTACTCCCACAACAAAGCAGGTGTCAACCGATTTTTGAATGGAAATGATACTTTCTAAAACTTTTATGCGCTTTTGAGCAAAACTTCTTCACAGCACAAAAATTTCCGTCTAATTTGTCCCTTGCACAAACCTTGCGCTAAAACGGGAAGCCTGACAAAACAGCGCCCATCTTCACCCTTCTGTGTAGCCATTACAGACAAAAGCAGGCGGAGAAAAATCCCCACCTGCTTCAATCAACCCTTTCGTTTGACATTGACCCCGATGCTGCCGAAGATGCACCCGCACAGCAGCATGGAAAACAGCTTGACAGCTCCCCACCAATCGGGTCGCTCCCCCACCGCCAGCGAGCAGAGCAGGCAGCTGACAAACAAAATGCCCGCGCACCCCAGTCCCAGAAAAAAGCCGTTCTGGCGCGAAAGGCGGGCGCAGCAAAAACCTGCCGTTGCTGCTATCAGACAGCCGACGCCCAACCCGACCCACTTGACCGCCCAAATGGGAAGCCCTCCGCTGCTCATCCACCCAGCAAGCGCTGCCAGCACCGCCGCTCCCACCGCTGCCGCACTCAGACAGCCTGCCGCTACCGCCCACATCTGTCTTTTGCGGCTGTCCTGCGGCGTTCTGCTCCTGTTTACCCGCTGCGGTGTTGGGCTATTCTTGTTGTTCAACATTTCTTTCATAAAAAAATCACCCCATATCCTGTCACATCTGTCCTACAGGATATTCGGGGGAAAATTTTTTTATTCCCTATCGGGAAGCTTACTTCTTATTTTCTTTGTTTGTTGCCCGCTGCGGTGTTGGGCTGCTTCTACCACTGTGCTTCCTTTTCATAAAAAAACACCTCGCACCCTGTGTTCGTTCTACAGGATATGCGAGGTGAAGCGCTTTGATTCCCTATCGGGAAGTTTACTTTTTATTTTCCTTATTAGCAGCCTGCTCTTGTGCTGCGCGCTCGGTAGCAGTGATGTTCTGCTGGATGGACCAGCGTGCCAAGCGGATCTTGCTTCTGTCGCCTGCGGTTTCGATGACGATGGTGTCATCCTTAATGCTGACGATTCTGCCGATGATGCCGCCGATGGTGACGATCTCATCTGCGATTTCGATGTTCTCACGCATCTTCTGAACTTCTTTATCTCTCTTCTTCTGCGGACGGATCAGCAGGAAGTAGAAGACAACGATCATCAGGATCAGCGGGATAAAGGTGGCAAGCATCGATGCGGTGTCGGTAGCTGCTGCCAGGTAAAGATTTGTCATAGGTTGTTGCACCTCCGTTAAAATGGACAAAATTGCACCGGAAAATCCCCTCTGCAATTTTGTATACAAGCAATATTATACCGTTTTGCTCTATTGATTGCAAGCATTTTCTGAGAAATTCTGTGCATCTTTCCAAAAACTGCCGTTTAGATTCTTCTGCCCAACAGCGGAATCATCTCTGCACGGAACTGCTCGAAACGCTCTTCCTCCAAAGCTGCACGAATCTTTTCCATCAGCGTGTTATAAAAATACAGGTTGTGCATAACCGCCAGTCGCATTCCCAGCATCTCGTTTGCCTTGAGCAGATGACGGATGTACGCTCTGCTGTGGCGCTGGCAGACCGGGCAGTCGCACTCTGCGTCGATTGGCTGATCGTCCAGCTCGTATTTGGCGTTGTTGATGTTGATGATGCCCTGCCAGGTGAACAGGTGTCCGTGGCGAGCGTTGCGGCTTGGCATCACACAGTCAAACAGGTCTACGCCGCGGTAAACTGCCTCGATGATGTTGACCGGTGTTCCCACGCCCATCAGATAGCGCGGCTTGTCCTTTGGCATAAACGGCTCCACCTGCTCGATGATGTGGTACATCACCTCGGCAGGCTCACCGACCGCCAGTCCGCCGATGGCATAGCCGTCACACTCAATTTCTGCAATCTGCTTCATATGCTCGATGCGCAGGTCGTCAAAGGTAGAACCCTGGTTGATGCCAAACAGCATCTGGTGCGGGTTGATGGTGTCCGGCAGGGAATTTAACCGGGTCATCTCTGCACGGCAGCGGCGCAGCCAGCGCACGGTGCGGTCGATGGAGCGGCGGGTGTACTCGCGGGTGGACGGGTTTTCGATGCACTCGTCAAATGCCATGGCGATGGTGGAAGCCAGGTTCGACTGGATGCGCATACTTTCCTCCGGTCCCATGAAGATGCGTCTGCCATCGATGTGGGACTGAAAGCGGACGCCCAGCTCGCTGATGGTGCGCAGCTGTGCCAGCGAAAACACCTGGAAGCCGCCGCTGTCGGTCAAGATTGGACCTTCCCAGCCCATGAACTTGTGCAGACCGCCCAGCGCCTTGATCTTTTCATCGCCCGGGCGCAGGTGCAGATGGTAGGTGTTGCACAGCTCCACCTGACACTTCAAATCTTTGAGGTCGTAGGAGGAGATTCCTCCTTTGATGGCTGCGGATGTTCCGACGTTCATAAAAGCAGGAGTCTGCACGGTGCCATGTACCGTCTGGAACTGACCACGGCGGGCACGTCCCTGCTGTTTGAGCAATGTATACATTCTGTTCCTCCTCGGCAGACCGACTTTTGTCCGCCGTATTTCCATCATTTGTTTTTGTTATAAAATCGCCATTGCATCCCCAAAGGAGAAGAAGCGGTAGTTTTCCTTGACTGCCAGCTCATAGGCTGCCATCGTGTGCTCATAGCCGGCAAAGGCGCTGACCAGCATGATCAGGGTGCTCTCCGGCAGGTGGAAGTTGGTAATCAATCCATCCAGCACCTTGAACTGGTAACCCGGATAGATAAAGATGTCGGTATAGCCTGACTGCTCGTGCAGCGGCAGACCCTGACGGGTCCCCAGCGTTTCCAGCGTGCGGCAGCTGGTGGTTCCCACAGCAATCACCCGTCCGCCCTGCTGTTTGGTCTGATTGATGAGGTCGGCGGTGCGCTGCGGCAGATAATAATGCTCCGAGTGCATCTTGTGGTCGGTGATTTCGTCCTCCTTGACCGGACGGAAGGTTCCCAGACCGACATGGAGGGTCACAGTGGCGATGTTGACCCCCTTGGCTTTAATTTTTTCCAGCAGCTCGTTGGTAAAGTGCAGTCCTGCCGTTGGAGCTGCCGCAGAGCCCAGCTCGTGCGAATACACCGTCTGATAGCGCTCGTTGTCCTCCAGCTTTTGGGTGATGTACGGCGGCAGCGGCATATTGCCAATCTGCTCCAGCACCGGATAGATGCTCTCCCCTTCATAGGAAAAACGAATCAGGCGGTTGCCGCCCTCCACCGTTTCCAGCACCTCGCCGTGCAGCAGTCCATCGCCGAAGGTAAGCTTGACCCCCGGCTTTGCCTTTTTTCCGGGCTTGACCAGTGTTTCCCAGACGTCCTTTTCCTTCTGCTCCAGCAGCAGCACCTCGATGTGTGCGCCGGTGTCCTCCTTGACCCCGTACAGTCTTGCCGGGATGACTCTGGAATCGTTGACCACCAGCAGGTCGCCCGGCTGCAGCAGGTCCACAATGTCATAAAAATGGTGGTGGCTGCATTCGCCGCTTGTGCGGTTCATCAGCAGCAGGCGGGAGTGGTCCCTTGGCTCCACCGGAGTCTGTGCAATCTGCTTTTCGGGCAGATCAAACCAAAAATCCGATCGTTTCATACTTGTATTTTCCTCCACAAAACAGGTGTAGTTGTAAACAGGGTAATGAGCAGGTTCTCATCCCCTACGGATTGCCGTACCTTTTATTGTATCTTTCTGAAAGCGCGCTGTCAATCTTTTGCCGACAAATTTGCCGCTAAAATGCGCATTTTCATAGGAAAAAGCCGCTGCACATCTTGACAGCCTGTATTCTCGGTGATAATATATACCCAAACACTTACAACTTCATAGCAGACGATAGAGGCGCACCTTTCATCAGTAGCGCGGGCTAGGCTGCCAAAGCCGCTGGATGCCTGTGCCAAAGGGAACGGTGCCGAAGGGAATATCTCGGCGGGTATTGCCCTGGGGGTGTCCTTAACAGGGACACAACTGTCACCGCAGCTTGCGGTGAAGCGCTATCCATCCTTTTCTTTTCTAAGTATAGCTTTAGAAGGGGAAGTTAGCCCCTATCTGCAAAGCGATCCCGCCGGTTCTTCTTTTTAGAAAAACCGGCTTTTTTCGTTTCTTCCCGCGTTGCCGCATCTTTTCGGAAGAAGAAGCATACAGTGTTTTATCCTCTACCATGAAAGGACGTATCACAAATGAAACAGTATCGTGTAGCCGTTATCGGCGCTACCGGCATGGTCGGACAAAGATTCGTTTCCCTGCTGGAAAATCACCCATGGTTCACCGTTACCGCTCTTGCAGCTTCTTCCCATTCTGCCGGAAAAACCTATGAACAGGCTGTGGGCAGCCGCTGGATGATGAGCACCCCCATTCCAAAATCAGTAGCCGGACTGGTCGTACAGGACGCCGTAGCAGATGCCCAGCAGATTACACACAGCGTGGACTTTGCTTTCTGCGCCGTTGACATGAAAAAAGAAGAGATTCGCGCACTGGAAGAGACCTATGCGAAATACGAGTGCCCGGTTATGTCCAACAACTCCGCACACCGCTTCACTCCCGATGTCCCTATGATCATCCCGGAGTTGAATGACGAACACGCACAGGTCATCGAGGCACAGCGCAAGCGCCTGGGCACCCGCCGCGGCTTTATTGCCGTCAAATCCAACTGCTCTTTGCAGAGCTATGTTCCTGCCCTGCACCCACTGCGCTCCTTTGGCATCACCAAAGCACTTGCCTGCACCTATCAGGCGATTTCGGGCGCGGGCAAAAACTTTGCGACATGGCCGGAGATGGTGGACAATGTCATCCCCTTTATCGGCGGTGAGGAAGAAAAAAGTGAGAAAGAGCCGCTGAAGATTTGGGGAACTCTGGAAAACGGACAGATCGTTCCGGCACAGTCCCCTTCCATCACCACCCAGTGTATCCGTGTTCCGGTCAGTGATGGTCACCTTGCTGCTGTCTTTGTTTCTTTTGAGCACAAACCCACCATCGAACAGATTAAGGCAGCGTGGAACAGCTTTGCCGGTTATCCGCAGCAGCACCAGCTGCCCAGCGCGCCCAAGCAGTTTTTGACCTACTTTGAGCAGGACGACCGTCCGCAGACCCGCCTGGACCGCGATTTAGAGGGCGGCATGGGTGTTTCGGTCGGCAGATTGCGCCCGGATACCCAGTACGACTACAAGTTTGTCTGCCTGTCCCACAACACCGTCCGCGGTGCGGCAGGAGGCGCCATCCTGATGGCAGAAACGCTTGCCAGCAAGGGCTATCTTGACTAATCGAAACGAGGCTGCAATATGATGAAGAAAACCATTTTTACCGGAGCAGGCGTTGCCATCGTCACTCCGATGAATCCCGATGAATCGATCAACTATGATGAGCTGGGTCGTATCATTGATTACCAGATTGAAAACGGCACCGATGCCATCGTTGTCTGTGGAACCACCGGTGAATCCGCTACCATGACCGACCAGGAGCATGTAGATTGTATTGCCTACACCGTCCAGCGTGTACAGGGCAGAGTGCCTGTCATCGCAGGCGCTGGAAGCAACCATACCTCCTACGCTGTCTGGATGTCCAAGGAGGCAAAGCGTGCCGGAGCCGATGCGCTGCTGCACGTCACCCCTTATTACAATAAAACCTCCCAGACTGGACTGATTCGCCACTTCCATGCGATTGCCGATGCCACCGACCTGCCAATCATCCTGTACAATGTACCATCCCGCACCGGTGTCAACATCACCCCCGAAACCTACCGCGCCCTTTCTGCCCATCCAAACATCGTGGCAACCAAGGAAGCCAGCGGCAACATCTCCCACATCGCACAGGTCATCCAGACCTGCGGCGACCAGCTGGATGTCTACTCGGGCAACGATGACCAGATTGTTCCCCTGCTGGCGCTGGGTG
The DNA here is from genome assembly GCA_000435195.1 of Clostridium sp. CAG:169. GTDB lineage: Bacteria > Bacillota > Clostridia > Oscillospirales > Ruminococcaceae > Negativibacillus. The sequence goes on from FR880215.1 coordinate 10,595, forward strand.
CAAAGGGTGTCATCTCGGTGCTGTCCAACGTCATGCCGCGTCAGACCCACGACATCTGCCAGCTGTTCTTTGACGGCAAGATCGAGCAAAGCCGTCAGCTGCAACTGGAGCTGCTGGAGCTGATCAACGCGCTGTTCTCGGACGTCAATCCGATTCCGGTCAAACAGGCAATGAACCTGATGGGATACCGCTGCGGCAGCTGCCGCCTGCCTCTGGATGAGATGCAGCCGCAGGCGCGTCAGCATCTGGAAGAGCTGCTGCGCCGCCACAAGCTGGTCTAAGCGCAATATAAAAAGGAAGTTCTTGCCGATACGGCAACAAAAGAAAGGAAGTTTTTTATGGTATCCATCCTTCTGTGCGGAGCGGGAGGCAAGATGGGTCAGGTGATTACCCAAGCGGTCGCACAGCGCAGCGATTGCCGCATCGCAGCGGGCATCGACCCACACGCGCCTGCCTGTGACTATCCGGTCTATGCAAGTGCAGACCAGTGTACCGAACCGTGCGATGTCATCATCGACTTTTCCCATCCGTCTGCCCTCTCCCCGCTGCTGGAATATGCAGTCAGCCACCGGCTGCCGGCTGTCATCTGCACCACCGGACTTTCCGAGGAACAAATTGAGAGCATCCATCAGGCTGCCCGTCAAATTCCTATCTTCTTCTCTGCCAATATGTCACTGGGCGTTTCTTTGCTGTGCGAGCTTGCCAAAAAAGCTGCGCAGGTGCTGGGCGGCGATTTTGACATCGAAATTATCGAAAAACACCACAATCGCAAGGTGGATGCCCCCAGCGGAACCGCTCTGATGCTGGCGGATGCCATCAGCTGCGCAC
>FR880216.1:0-28845 GCA_000435195.1 Clostridium sp. CAG:169
CCACCTTTTGAAAAAGGTGGACGAAAACTTTATTATATTGCTATATCCCTTTTGTGATGCGGCAGGCACAAACGGTGATGTCATCATCGTGGTTATCATTGCGGCGCAGGCGGGCAGTCGAGGCGATGTCGTCGCACAGCGCCTGCAAATTGCCGTCGGCAGCAAAATGGTCCAGCACCGATAAAATCCAGTCGCTGCCGCAGGCGGTGGCTCCGTCGGACACCATCACCACCAAATCCCCATCCGACAGCTTGATGCTGCTCTTTTCAAACTCGACCGCTGTCAGGATACCCACCGGCAGGGAGGTCGATTCCACCATTCCTGCCCGATTTCCTCTGCGGACAAAGGTGGGCGCTGCGCCCGCTTTATAAAAGTGTGCCTGTCCGGTGTAAAGGTCGATTGCTGTGATGTCGATGGTGGAAAGGGACTCCTCCCCCGATTTGACCAGCAACGCGGAGTTGACAATCTTCAGCGCCGCCGTATAGCTGACCCCGGCGTCGATCAATTTGGTAATCAGCGACACCGTCATATTGGCATCCACCGCAGCCGCCGTCCCGCTGCCCATCCCGTCTGACAGGACAATGTGCGCCACCGAGCGGCGATCGGTGAAGGACTGGCAGGCATCCCCGCACAGGCGGCATCCTTGACAGGTGTGCTGGCTAGCGGCAAATTCCGCTGTAAATTCAGCCCGCTCACAAAAGCGGAGCCGCACCGCCCGCTGCTGCCTGCCCGAAGGGTCGGTTTCGGTGATTTCCAGCTTTTGCGGCAGCGCAAAGGCACAATCGCACACGCTGGACAGGTCCATGCTCATCCGCTCCAGCTCCAGCCGAGCCACCCGATACGGCTCCAAATCAATCTGCAAAAACACCCTGCCCTGCCGGTCGCGGTAGCAATCCACCCGCCGCAGCTGGCAGCGCTCGTGCTCCAGATATTCCCGCACCTGCGCCATCATCCGCTCCTCATATCCAGAGATGCCGCACAGCTCCTGCGACAACCCTTCCAGCAGCTCGCCCAGACCCTCAAACTGGTCGGTCACCACCGAGCGCACCCGCGCCACCTTGCGGCTCATCCCCTCCTTCGCGGTAAACTCCTGATAGCCCAAGTTGATCTGCTGTGCCAGCTGCGCCCGTTTGCCGCACCGCGCCGAGAGCGGATAACCAAAATCCTCCTCGCAGATGCTGCCGTTCTGCCGCAGCAGCGGCGTTAAGTGATGAAAGACATCGAGCGTGTCGGTGTACTCCTGCTGCCAGCAGCGGGTCTTCAGCCCACAGTGCAGACAAATGTTGTCCACCGCCTCATCATACACCTGCTCCAGGCTGCCGGCTTTGACCTTGTCCAGCTGGTGAGAGACCGCCTGAGTGGTGCGCGCGATCTCCCGCAGCGCACCGCTTGCCTCTCCCAGCCGCTCCAGCATCAGCTGGCGCACGCTTTTCCCCGCGCTGTCCATCGGTTGGCGGAACAGCTTTGCCCGCAGCGCACACAAAACGCTCTGCGGCAGCAACAGCAACGTCACCGCACTGATGCACCCTTCGTACACCAGCGGCATCACCGGCGGCGGACCGGAAAGAAGGCTCATCCCCCCAAAGGTGAGCACAAAAGCTCCCGCACAGCCAAATCTTCCCAGGTTGGAAAATACCCCTGCCGCCAGTCCTGCCAGCGCATAAATTCCAATCAGCTGCATCTTTGGAAAAAGTGCGACACCGACCGCTGTTCCGCAGACGATGCCGGAAATGGCTCCCCAGCGCTCGCCGCCTGCCAGCGCACACAGCAGCACCGCCAGTGCAGCCAGCAGTCTGCCCAGAGAGATGCCGCCGAAGGTGACGTTGCTCAAAGATACAATCAGCATCGAGGCGGTCAGCACCACGCTGATAAAATCTGCCCTTGTCAGGGTGAACAGACCCTGTCCCAGCGAAAACGCCTTGAGTCCCCGCGCCAGAAAATAGGCACAGGCGGCTGCCATTGTCGCCTCCGCCAAAGCCATCACCAGCTTGTACCCGGAAAAGGACTGTGCCAGCAGCGATGCCACCGAAGGCAGCAGCAGTCCAAAAAATGCCAGCAGCGGCGCCGCTGTTGTCCGCTGCATGGTCGATTCGCTGTGTGCTGCGGTGCGGCGCGCCAGGGTAATCAGCAAAATCGCCGCTGTGTATTTGATAGTCAGGGTGTGCGCTCCGCCCAGCTCGGCAAGGTTGCTCAGCAGCAGGCTGCCCGCCGCACTGCCCAGCGCCGCCGCAGGCAGATAACGAAAGGGTGCTGCCGCACACAAGGCTGCGCCAAAGGGGGAAATCTCCATCATCATATTGCCTAGCCCGACTGTAAATCCCAGCAGGACCCACAGCAGCGCGCCCATTGCCTTGATTTGGTTGTACATTGCCTGTCTGAGCTGGTCCATCCATCCGATGCTTACAAAATCTGTCCTGCTTTTCATAGTGCAGCCTCCTTATGTGCTATTTGTAAAATTTTGCTTTCGATGTATAAAAGCATAGCACGCTGCATAGGCATAGATTGTCGTTTGTGCAACCACAAATCCATCGAATGCTGGATGTTTGCGACCGGTGTGGACAGCCTTTTCTATTTCCCTGCTTTCCGACCGGTGTTCTGCCAGTTTTTGTTTTCTTTTTCCACCTTGCACCCATTGGCTGCCAATCAGCAAGGATAAAAAAGGGAACAATGTCCCATCTGCCTTTATCTTTAGAAAGGACGTGTAATGTATGGCAACTGCCACCATCAAAAAAATCCTCAACAGCGACATTCAATCCGTCTGGGAAACGGTGCTTTGTGTAAAACGGTACAGCCGCTGGCGCAGCGATTTGAGCAAAACACAGGTCATCCACGACGGACGATTTATCGAGTATACAAAGGACGGATTTGCCACCCATTTCACCGTCACAAAAACCGAACCATACCGTCGCTGGGAGTTTGATTTGGAAAACAGCCGCATCCGCGGGCACTGGAGCGGTCTTTTTACCGCACAGGGCACACGGACCCAAATCGAATTCACCGAATGTGTGACCGCCAAAAACCCGCTGATGAAACTGGTTCTAAAGCCGTACCTCAAAAAGCAGCAGGCACAGTTTGTGCAGGATTTAAAAAGAGAGCTTGAGGCGCAGCGCCATTGATTCCCCCATCGAAAAAGCAAAGACGCAAACGGTGTTGACATTTTGCGGGCTTTGGAGTATCATAGGTTCAAACAAAAGGTCGGTTTGTCACCGACCGGTAAACCGATGAGTAAGAGAAGTAAAGATGGCATACCTGTCCCCAGAGAGCCGCGGCAAGGTGAAAGCGCGGCGGCAGCGGCTGTTTTGAATGGGCTTACGAGGGCGACCCGAACGAATTTCCAGTAGGCGTCGACGGCAGGCTGCACCGTTATCCGGCAGCACCATTTCGATTGAGTGGGCTCTGCCTTTGCAGGGTCAATCTGGGTGGCACCGCAGGAGTAGCAAAGCTCTTGTCCCTGTTTTTCGGTCTTTTTCTGCCGAAAAGCACAGGACAAGAGCTTTTTTTCATACCCTGCTTCCACCTTTGTCTTGTACATCCATCCAAATAAACGAAATAAACGACAAAAGAAAGAAGGAACTGTTATGGAAAACAATATGAACATCTCCGAAAACAAACCGGAACGCAAAAAGGTCATCTTCTCCGGCATCCAGCCGACCAGCGGCGCTTTCACCCTGGGCAACTACCTGGGCGCTGTTAAAAACTGGGGATTGCTTCAGGACGAATATAATTGCACATACTGCATTGTCAACCAGCACGCCATCACCGTCCGTCAGGACCCGAAGGAGCTGAAAAACAACACCCTGTCCGCCTATGCGCTGATGCTTGCCTGCGGCATTGACCCAAAGAAGAGCATTGCCTTCATCCAGAGCCATGTCAGCACCCACGCAGAGCTGGCATGGGTACTCAACTGCTACACCCAGTTCGGCGAGCTGTCCCGCATGACCCAGTTTAAGGACAAATCCGCTAAACACGCCGATAATATCAACGCCGGTCTGTTCACCTATCCTTCCCTGATGGCTGCCGACATCCTGCTGTATCAGACCGACCTGGTTCCGGTTGGTTTGGACCAGAAGCAGCACCTGGAGCTGAGCCGCGACATCGCTGTCCGCTTTAACGGTCTTTACGGCAACACCTTCCGTATCCCGGATGCTTACATTCCAAAGACCAGCGCCAAAATCATGTCACTGGCAGACCCGACCAAGAAGATGTCCAAATCGGACGAAAACGTCAAAGCCACCGTCTTCCTGCTCGACTCCAAGGACAGCATCATCAAAAAGTTTAAGAGCGCTGTCACCGACTCCGAGATGGAAGTCGTTTACCGCGAGGGCAAGGACGGTATCAACAACCTGATGTCCATTTACAGCGCCATCACCAAAAAGAGCTATGAGGAGATCCAGCGGGAATTTGAAGGCAAAGGCTACGGCGACTTCAAAACTGCTGTCGGTGAAACGGTCGCTGAGGAGCTGCGCCCAATCCGTGAGGAATATGACCGCCTGATGGCTGACAAGGCTTATCTGGAAAGCTGCTACCGCGATGGCGCACAGAAGGCGCGCACCATCTCCCAGCGCACCCTCGACAAGGTCTACAAAAAGATTGGCTTTTTGCCTGCTTCCCTCTAATTCGCCTGTAAGGAGTACACCATGACTGAAAAATTATTTGACCTCGACAGCTACTGCACCCGCTTTTCCGCCTCGGTCCTCTCCTGCGAGCCTGCCTCTAAAAACGGGATGCAGGGATTTGCTGTAAAATTAGACCGCACCTGCTTTTTCCCGGAGGGCGGCGGGCAGCCTGCGGACACCGGCTGCCTGCAAGCAGGCGGTCAGAGCGCGCAGGTGCTGTACACCTATGAGCAGGGAGAAGCCATCCTGCATCTGTGCGACCAGCCGCTCCCGGTTGGCAGCACGATGGAGGGTGTCCTTAATTTTGACCGCCGCTTTGCCAATATGCAGATCCACAGCGGCGAGCACATCCTGTCCGGTCTGATTTTAAAGGAGCTGGGACTGCACAACGTCGGCTTCCACATGGGACACGAGAACAACACCATCGACCTGGACGGCGAAATTTCTGCTGAGCAGGTGCGCACACTGGAGGAAAAGGTCAATGCGCTCATCTGCCAGAATCATCCGGTCTTTGTCAGCTACCCTTCTGCTGAGGAGCTTGCTGCGCTGCCGCTGCGCAAAAAGCCGGAGGTGGACCATCTGCGCCTGGTGGAAATCCAGGACTGTGACCTCTGCGGCTGCTGCGGCACCCACGTTGCCCACACCGGTGAGATCGGACTGCTCAAAATCATCGACTCCCAGCGCTACAAGGGCGGCACCCGCCTGACCTTCCTATGCGGTGCAGCTGCTTTGAAGGACTGCGCCGACCGATGCCAGAGCCTCAAACAAATCTGCGTCGGTCTGTCCTGCAAGCCGCAGGAGGCTTTTTCCAACGTAGAAAAATTAAAAGCGGAGCTGGCTGCCAAAAAGCAGGAGCTGGCTGCCAAAAATAAACAGCTGTTCACCCTGCTGGCAAAGGAGCTGGTGGCAAATGCCCAGCCGTTTGGCAGCGACCGTCTGGTTTTTGTGTGGGACGACAGCCTTTCTGCCGATGAGCTGAAAAGCTTTGCTGCACAGCTGAGCCAGCACAACCAGGTGGTCGGCGCACTGTTTACCCGCCAGGGCGAGGTGCTCTCCTATGCTCTGTGCTGCTCGGCAGATGCCGGCTGCGACCTGCGCGCGCTGTGCCAGACGATGAACAAAGCGCTCGGCGGAAAGGGCGGCGGCAATCAGGAGCTGTGCTGCGGCAGACTGCCGGTCTGCGAGGAATCTGCACTGCGCGACTGCCTGCTTTCCTTTGCAGATCGAGCATAATCTTGGGAGGACCCTGCCATGAAAACCCTGACCACCGAACGGCTCATCCTGCGCAGCTTCACCATGGATGATGCTGCGGATTTTTATGAATATGCCAAAGACCCCGACACCGGCATCCACGCCGGATGGAAGCCTCACGAAAGCATCGAGGAAAGCCGCCGCATCCTGACCTCCTTTCTGGAGGCGGATGAAACCTGGGCAATCTGTGAGCGCTCCACCCAAAAGGTCATCGGCAGCATCGGTCTGCATCCAGACTCCATGCGCAGCCTGCGTCCAGATCGGTGCCGGATGATGGGCTATGTCCTCTCCAAAGCCTACTGGGGACAAGGGCTGATGACCGAAGCTGCCCGGGAGGTCCAGCGCTTTGCTTTTGAGGAGATGGGACTTTCTCTTTTAAGCATCCGCCACGCCTCTTATAACCGGCGCAGCGCCCGTGTAATCGAAAAGCTGGGCTTCTCCTATGAGGGCACCCTTCACCAGTCAGGCGAACGCTTTGACGGTGTAATCCTGGACACCTGCCTGTATGCAATGACCCGCGAGGAGTATGAAGCACAGAAGGGAAAAACATCTAAGGCAAGCCATAGCACATTCTGCCTTGGTACATCCCATCTTAAAGATTGAACAAACCGGCTTGGAAAAGCTATTTCTGAAGCAGCGTATTTCAAAAACAAATTTCGTATGAAAAGATATGTCTAACTTTATGATTGGAGCATATATATGACTACATTTATCATTGTAATAGGATTCATTTTTCTTATTATATCTATCATTGGGATTTGTGTATCTTTTTATGTTCGCATATGCCCTGATACAACTCTTGCAAAAGATGAATACCAAAAGGACCTTGAAGAAAAACTAGTATCTCTTAACTTCAAAACAACTAAAACAATTCCTATCAATGAATCATATGATTTAGCCATTGATGAAAACAGCCAGGCTATTGCTATATGTAGTCTTCAAACTGCATATGTAGATTACATGCCTTTCTCATCTCTGGTAGAATGCGAGATTTGTCAAGATAATTCTGTAATCTCAACCAATCAAATCAAACGAGCTGTTGTTGGAGGAGTAATTGCTGGTTCCGCTGGTGCTATTGTAGGAGCTTCTACAAGTCCCAAAACAGATATTGTTAAATACCTTGCTGTTAAAATAAGGACAAATGACATTAAACACCCTCTTCACACAATAACGTTACTACAATCTAATTATTCTACAAACGACAACTTCTATAAACGGAAAAGACAGACTGCTGAACTACTTTATGCTACCATTGGTGCTATTATAAAAAATTGTGAAGGATCTAGGCTTTCCATTAGCCAACCAGAAGAAAACAATTCTTCTGAAAACTTTGCTGAACAACTTCGAGAACTCTCAAGCCTATTTCATGAGGGAATCTTAACACAAGAAGAATTCGATTCTAAAAAATCAGAAATCCTTTCAAAAATGTAAAGAATTATATACAATCGTTTTGCCGGTGCTGACAAAATATCCCGCACCTAAAAAAGAGAGCCTGGACAGGCTCTCTTTTTGTGTTTGCCTTATTCTTTTCCCAGCAGCAGCTTTTGCAGTTCGGCAACATCCTGCACCACAAAATCAGCTCCGGCTTCTTCCAGTTCCCCCGGCAAAGCGTAGCCGTAGGCAACCCCGATGCCGGTCAGCCGATGTGCCTGTGCGCCCTCTATGTCAAACCGGCGGTCGCCAATCATCGCAGTCTCCCCTGCATCTCCCAGCAGGTTCAGCTGCCGCAGCGCCTCGGCGACGACCTCCTCCTTCTGCACCCGTCTGCCGTCCAGCTCGCTGCCGACCACCACCGAAAAATACGGCTCGATTTGAAAATGTTCCAAAATCTTTTTGACAAAGACGGTCGGCTTGCTGGATGCCACCGCCAGCGTACACCCTTGCGCACACAGCTCCGACAAAAGCTGCGCCATTCCCGGGTAGATTTCGTTTTCGTACAGTCCCACCGTCGAAAAACGCTCCCGATATTTTTCCACCGCCTGCTTTGCCTGCTCTTTACTCATCTGATAAAACTGCTCAAAGCTCTCCTGCAGCGGCGGTCCGATGAAGGGCGTCAGCCGGTCGGCATCCGACTCGATGATTCCAAAGGCTTCCAGCGCATACTGCACGCTTTTGGTGATGCCCACCTTCGGGTCGGTAATGGTTCCGTCCAAATCAAATAACAACCGTTTCCAACGCATCTTTCTGTCCTCCTGTTTTCTTTGTCTGTCCTGCCATTCCTGCCGGGTCTGTGAAAAGCAGCTCACATCCAGCAGCGCACCGTCAAACCGTTCGGTCGCCTGCCGCAAGGTCCCTTCGTACACAAAACCGGTCTTGTCCATCACCCTGCCGCTGCGATGGTTATAAGAAAAGCGGTAGGTGGAAATCAGCTCCAGCTGCAAATCCTTAAAGGCGTAGTCCACCACACAGCTAACCGCTTCGGTCATCAGTCCTTGTCCCCACCACCCTTTGTCAAGCAGGTAGCCCAGCACCCGGCAGCGGCTTTTATCCCTCCTGCGGCGGTGGTCCTCCCGCAGCCACACCGCTCCGATATTTTTTCCGCTGACCTTATCGCAGATTGCCCAGGTCAAATCCTCCTGCATCAGCTGGTTTAACAGCTGTCTGCTTTCTTCGATGCTCTCGTGCGGCTTTTTGTCCGCATGAATGCCGGTGTCCGGCTCGCTGCAATAAGCGTACAGGCTTTGCAAATCCTCCGCTTCAAAGGCGCGCAGCAGCAGCCGTCCGGTTGTCAGTCGTTCCATGGTCATTCCTCCTTTTCCTCTCCCTTGTTTCGGGTGGTTTCGTTCATCAGCTCCACAAAACGGGAAACCGACGGCGGCAGGCTGACCCCTTTCAGACTGACCATCCCGATGCTTCGTGGCGGGACCGGCTCGGTCAGGCTAAGCTCGAACAGCTTGCCGCTTTGCAGCTCCTGCCTGCAAAACTGCCGCACCATGCAGGATACGCCCAAATTGATGCGCGCCAGCTCTCCCATCAGCTCATAGGAAGCCAGCTCGATCTCCGGCTGCAGCTCCACCCCCTGCCGCAGGAAAAACCGCTGGACATACACCCGACTGTTTGCCTTGTGCTCCAGCATAATCAGCGGCAGCCTTGCCAGCTGCCGTGCGGTCAACGGCTTGTCCTTGAGTTCGGCAAATTTCTGCCCTGCCACAAAGATGTCCTGCACCGGGCTTTCCCAGTGGACGGTGATTCGATCATCCTCGATGGGCAGGTTGACAAACGCCGCATCGATTCTGCCGGCGTGCAGCAACTCCAGGCTGCTGGCGCTGGTACGGTTAAAGATGCTCAGATGCACCTTTGGATAAAGCTGATGAAAACGCTCCAGCGCAGGCAGCAGCAGGTGACGGGCGGTGATGTCCCCCGCGCCCAGCCGCAGCTGTCCGGCTCCCAGCGTCTGCAATCCGCTCAGCTGCTGCTCTGCCGATTCCAGCAAGCCCAGCGCCGAGCTGGCGTACTCATACAGGATGCTGCCCTGCGGGGTCAGCTCCACCTTTTTGGAGCTGCGCACAAACAGCTGCATCCCCAGTTGCTCCTCCAGCTGACGGACCGACTGGCTGACCGCCGGCTGCGACAAAAACAGCTCCTGCGCTGCACCGGAAAAGCTTTTGTGCTGCGCCACCTTACAAAAGACCCGATAATTTTCCAGCTTGGTAAGCATTCCCTTCCCCCTTTCCACAAACTATAAGTCACACTTATCTTTAATATTCTATATATTTATTTTACTTATCCTTATATTTCTATTATAATAAAAGTATCTGGGCAAAACAAGCCCAACTGCAACCTTATTGATCCAAAAGAAAAGGGGATTTTGATTATGGAAAGACTGGTAGGTACCGTATCCCGCGGCGTTCGTGCGCCCATCATCCGCGAAGGTGACGACCTTGCAAAAATCGTCGTCGATTCTGTCCTGGCAGCAGGCAAAAGCGAAGGCTTTTCCTTCCACGATAGAGATGTTGTCGCTGTAACCGAGGCGGTCGTTGCACGCGCACAGGGAAACTATGTGCACATCAATGACATCGCTGCCGATGTCAAAAACAAGCTTGGCGGAGAAACCATCGGTGTCATCTTCCCTATCCTGAGCCGCAACCGCTTTTCTGTCTGCCTCAAGGGCATTGCCCGCGGCGCGAAAAAGGTCGTTCTGATGCTCAGCTTCCCGGCTGATGAGGTCGGCAACCACCTTATCGACGAGGAGCTGCTCGACGAAAAGGGCGTCAACCCATGGAGCGACGTGCTGACCGAAGCAAAATACCGCGAGCTGTTCGGCAAGGTGCTGCATCCATTCACCAGTGTGGACTATGTTGAATTTTACTCCGAGCTGATTCGTGAAAGCGGCGCTGAGGTAGAAATCGTTCTTTCCAACAATCCAAAGACCATCCTCGACTACACCGACAAGGTGCTGACCTGCGACATCCACTCCAGAAATCGCACCAAACGCATCCTGAAAAAAGCAGGCGCTTCGGTCGTACTGGGTCTGGACGACATCCTGACCGCACCGGTCAACGGCAGCGGCTGCAACCCGACCTACGGTCTGCTCGGTTCTAACAAGGCAACCGAGGAAACCGTCAAGCTGTTCCCGAAGGACTGCGACCAGTTTGTCGCAAACGTTGCTGCTATGTTCAAAGAGCAGACCGGCAAAAACATCGAGGTCATGGTCTATGGCGACGGCGCCTTCAAAGACCCGGTCGGCAAAATCTGGGAGCTGGCAGACCCGGTTGTTTCCCCTGCATACACTCCCGGTCTGGAGGGCACTCCAAACGAGGTCAAGCTCAAATATCTGGCAGACAACAACTTTGCTGACCTGAGCGGCGACGCCCTCAAGGAAGCCATCTCCGACTACATCCGCCACAAGGACGAGGACCTGAAAGGTCAGATGGTATCCCAGGGTACCACCCCACGCCGCCTGACCGACCTGATCGGCTCGCTGGCTGACCTGACCTCCGGCTCCGGCGACAAAGGCACCCCGATCATCCTGGTTCAGGGCTACTTTGACAACTACACCAAATAAAAAACCTTTGCAGGGCAGGACCTTTTGGGGTCCTGCCCTTTTTTGTAGAAAAGCTGCCGGCACAATTTTCTTTTGCCTGCCGCTGTGCTATAATAGGTGCAAGTTCCGATACCAAGGACCAAACATTTACAAGCTGAAAGGAAGATAGAATATGAAATGGGGAATCATCGGCGCAATGCCGTCTGAAGTAGAAGTGCTCAAGCAGCAGATGGAGGACCTCAACGAGATCAAGGTCGGACGTCTGCTCTTCTGGGAAGGCATCCTCTGCGGACAGGAGGCTGTTGTCTGCTGCTGCGGCATCGGCAAGGTCAACGCTGCCATCACCACCCAGATGATGATCGACCGCTTTGAGGTGGAGCGCATCATCAACACCGGCATCGCAGGTGCTGTCCACCACGATTTGAAGGTGCTCGACGTTGTCATCTCCCGCGAGCTGTGCTACCACGACTTTAACGCCCGCTTCCTGTGCGACTATCCACCGTACATCGACGGCATCCATGCCAGCGAACTGATGGTAGAATCGGCAGTCGAAGCCTTCCAGCAGATCGACCACGGCTCCTCCTGCTGCTTTGTCGGCAAGATTGCCACCGGCGACCAGTTTATCGAATCCGCCGAGGTCAAAAACAAGATTGTGGAGGAGCATCACCCGATGTGTGTCGAGATGGAAGGCGCTGCCATTGGTCACACCTGCTGTGTCAACGACATCCCGTTTGTCATCATCCGCACCATGAGCGACAATGCAGACGAGGAAGCAGCCGAATCTGCCACCAACTTTGAAGAAACCGCTGCCCGCCACTCTGCCGGCATCGTCATGCAGATGCTGGGCAACGCACAGTAAGGAGGAAAAGCAGATGAAACGCATCGAAAGCTTTTGCGTCAACCACGATAAGCTGACTCCCGGAATGTACCTTTCCCGCATCGACGGCGATGCTGTCACCTACGACGTGCGCATGGTAACCCCGAATGCCGGTGTCTATCTGGAAAATGACGGCATCCACACCTTCGAGCATCTGTTTGCCACCTATGTGCGCAATACCGCCGATTCGGACAACATCCTCTACGTCGGTCCGATGGGCTGCCGCACCGGATTTTACTTCATCACACGGGACAAAATCTCCAAAGCCCGCGCCATCGAGCTGGTGCAGGAAACCTGTGCCTTCATCGAACATTTTGAAGGGGAAATCCCCGGCTCCAGCCGCATCGAGTGCGGAAACTATCTGGACCACAGCCTGCCAAAGGCAAAACAGTACGCCCATGACCTTGCCAAAACACTGGCTGGCTGGACGGAGGAAAAGATGGTCTATCAGCTTTAAATTTTTCTCCTGTTAAAAAAAATTCAAAAATATATTGACAACGAAAATAAAATCCGCTATATTAAGGAGGTATGGGATACAAAGTTTATCAGAGGTTCCATGCAAATATTTCTTGACCACCCCAGTGCGGGTTAAGGCCATACGGACAGCCGGGTCAACTGCCGAGCGGTGACACAGGTCACCATTATTGATTGAGTTAGAAGCTCAAATTTTATAAGTTGGTTACTTTATAACCAGTGCGTAGATTCGTACATCAACTTGTGAAACGGTCAATAAGAGTAGTAAAAGTAAGTATTTGCTATATAGACTCTGATCTTTTGTAATCCTTCTTCCGGTGTTTTATAAGGACACCGGGGGATATTTTCCGGTCAACTGTCCGGTTAATGTCTTCTATTCTCTTGGGTTGCCTGCCTTTTGTGCAAGGAAAACAGGAGGAAAATCGGGATTTTTCAAGCAAGTAGAAACGCTTCTGCGTATCTACTTGCTTTTTTTATGCCATAAAATCTCAAGGGCTTGCCTGCCCGTTAAAAGGAGCTGAGGAGATGGGAGAAAAATTAAAGCTGTATGGCTTTAACAATCTAACCAAAGCGTTGAGTTTTAACATCTATGACGTCTGTTACGCCAAAACGCCCAGAGAACAGCGGGATTACATCTCTTACATCGATGAACAGTACAATTCGGAGCGTTTGACCAATATTTTGACCACCCTGACCGACATGATTGGCGCAAAGGTGCTCAACATTGCACGACAGGATTATGACCCGCAGGGCGCTTCGGTCACCATTCTGATTGCCGAAGGTTCGATGATTCCCGTCGGTCAGACCCAGCTGGCACATCTGGACAAGAGCCATGTAACGGTACACACCTACCCGGAATACCACCCCGAAACCTGCCTTGCCACCTTTCGGGTGGACATCGACGTTGCCACCTGCGGCGCCATCACCCCTCTTTCTACTTTGGATTACCTCATCAGCTCCTTCGATTCCGATATTATCACCATGGACTACCGGGTGCGCGGTTTCACCCGCGACATCAACGGTCAAAAGCTGTTTCTGGATCACCCGGTCACCTCCATCCAGGATTACATCGACCCTACCACCCTGCGCAGGTATGATGCGGTGGACATCAACGTCTATGATGCCAACCTCTTTCACACCAAGATGATGCTCAAGGAGATCGACCTGCAAAATTATCTGTTTAAAACCGATGTCTATGAGCTACCCCCTCAGAACCGACTGGAAATTATGAATAACCTGCGTCGAGAGATGATTGAAATCTTCAGCGGGCGCAATATCTACTAACATTTTTGCAACGGAAGATTGCCTGCAAGCGAGATTCCCCACAAAGGAGGTTTTTATCATGTACAAGCTCGAACAAAATCGAGCGCCCATCTATGAGGCTCTGCAAAACTTCAAAAAAATGCGGGTCGTTCCCTTCGATGTTCCCGGGCACAAGCGAGGACGCGGCAACCCGGAGCTGGTTGAGCTGCTGGGCGAGCGCTGTGTCGGCATCGATGTCAATTCGATGAAGCCGCTGGATAACCTGTGCCATCCGGTTTCGGTCATTCGGGAAGCCGAGCAGTTGACTGCTGACGCCTTTGGTGCAGCCCACGCCTTTTTGATGGTGGGTGGCACTACCTCCGCCGTACAGGCGATGGTGCTTTCTGTCGCAAAGCGCGGAGAAAAAATCATCCTGCCCCGCAACGTCCACCGCAGTGTGATGGGCGCCATGGTATTGTGCGGTGCCGTTCCGGTATATGTCAACCCCGAATGTGATGAACGTTTGGGCATCCCGCTTGGAATGAAGCTGTCCGAGGTAGAAAGAGCCATCGAGCAAAATCCCGATGCCAAAGCGGTGTTGGTCAACAACCCCACCTACTACGGCATCTGTTCCGACCTGCGGGGCATTGTTGCACTGGCACACCGCCATGGAATGAAGTGTCTGGTGGACGAGGCACACGGCACCCATCTGTATTTCGGTGAAAATATGCCGGTCAGCGCCATGGCTGCGGGAGCCGACATGGCTGCGGTCTCAATGCACAAATCCGGCGGCAGTCTGACCCAAAGCTCGGTGCTGCTGACCGGTCCTTCCATGCACGAAGGATATGTCCGGCAGATCATCAACCTAACACAAACCACCAGCGCCTCCTACCTGCTGCTGTCCAGCCTGGACATCTCCCGGCGCAACCTGGCGCTTCGCGGCAGACAGGCGTTTTCCGAGGTGGTCAAGCTGGCGGAATATGCCCGCAAAGAAATCAACTCCATCGGCGGCTACTACGCCTATTCACGGGAACTGGTTAACGGAGACAGCATCTACGACTTTGACGTCACCAAACTGGCGGTCAACACGCTGGACATCGGTCTTGCCGGCATCGAGGTCTATGACCTGCTGCGGGACGAATACGACATCCAAATTGAATTTGGGGATTTGGGCAATCTGCTTGCTTATCTTTCCATCGGCGACCGGCAGCGGGATGTGGAACGTCTGGTCAGCGCTATGGCGGAGGTGCGCCGGCGATTTGGCAAACCGGACAAAGCCAACCTGATGAAGCAGGAATATATCGAACCCGAGGTGGCTGTTTCCCCGCAGGATGCTTTTTACGCCGAAAAGGAATCGCTGCCGCTGCGGCAGACACAAGGGCGCATTTGCAGTGAATTTGTGATGTGTTACCCACCCGGCATCCCCATTTTGGCTCCCGGCGAGCGCATCACCGGACCGATTCTGGATTATATCGAATACGCAAAAGAAAAAGGCTGCTCTATGACCGGTCCCGAAGATGCACAGATCGAGCGGCTGAATGTGCTCAAAGGAGTTTAGGAAGATGGAATATTGGTTTTCTGAATTACAGACCCCAAACGTTAAACTGTCCATTCGGGTGGACCGCCAGCTGTACAGCGGCAGGAGCGAGTTTCAGCGCATCGACATCTTTGATTCCCCCGAGTTCGGACGTTTTCTGACACTGGACGGCTACATGATGCTGACCGAAAAGGACGAATTCATCTACCATGAGATGATTACCCATGTCCCGATGGCAGTTCACCCCTGTGTCAAAAAGGTGCTGGTCATCGGAGCCGGTGACGGCGGCGTCATCCGCGAACTGACCCGCTACCCGGAAATCGAGCAGATCGACCTTGTTGAAATCGACCAGCTGGTAGTGGAGGTCTGCAAAAAGTACCTGCCGCAGACCGCCTGCCGCTTTGATGACCCCAGGGTCCACATCTATTACGAGGACGGATTGAAGTTTATCCGCCGCTTTGAAAATGAATATGACCTGATTATCGTCGATTCCACCGACCCCTTCGGTCCCGGAGAAGGGTTGTTCACCCGGGAGTTTTACGGCAGCTGCTACAAAGCGCTCAAAGAGGACGGCATCATGGTCAACCAACATGAAAGTCCCTTTTACGATGAGGATGCCACCGCTTGCCAGCGTGCTCACAAACGCATTGTCGAATCCTTCCCCATCAGCCGGGTCTTTCAGGCACACATCCCCACCTATCCCTCCGGTCACTGGCTGTTTGGTTTTGCTTCCAAAAAGTACCATCCGCTCAAAGACCTTGCCGAAGCCCGCTGGAATCTGCGGGGATTGGGCTGCAAATACTACACCACCACACTGCACAAGGGCGCATTTTATCTGCCCGCTTATGTTGAGGAGCTTTTGAAAGATGTTGAATAAAAATGTTGAAGTATTCATGGGCTGCGACACCGGCTGGCATTTTGCTTCCACTGTACTGTTCGGCGCACCCTTTGATTCCACCACCTCCTACCGCCCGGGAACCCGTTTTGGCAGCTCTGCCATCCGCCGCGAATCCTACGGCATTGAAAGCTACAGTCCTTATCAGGACCGTGACCTGCTCGACGGGGATGTCGTTGATGTCGGCGACCTCGAGCTGTGCTTTGGCGACAGCCGCGCCGCATTGGATGCCATCACCGAACAAACCCGCCTGATTCTTGCCTCACACAAACGCCCGTTCATGCTGGGCGGCGAGCATCTGGTAACACTGGGCGCCTTTCGTGCCGTGGCAGAAAAATTCCCCGATGTACACGTCATCCATTTTGATGCACACGCTGATTTGCGGGAGGATTACCTCGGTGTTTCCCTCTCCCACGCCTGTGTCCTTCGACGCTGCTGGGAACTGGTTGGCAACGGTCGAATCTTCCAGTTTGGAATCCGCTCGGGCGACCGGGAAGAATTTCAGTGGGGACGTACCCATGTGAAAACCAATCGCTTTGACTTTGCCACCCTCGAAGAGGTCATCGACCAGCTTCAGGACAAGCCGGTCTACTTCACCTTAGATTTGGACGTCCTGGACCCTTCGGTCTTTCCCGGGACCGGCACACCGGAGCCGGGTGGTGTCAGCTTTGAACAGCTGCGCCAGGCTGCTACCCTGGTTTGCTCCAAACTGCGGGTCGTTGGATGCGATGTCAATGAATTAAGCCCGCACTACGACCCCAGCGGTGTTTCCACCATCGTTGCCTGTAAAATCGTCCGCGAGATGCTGCTTGCATTTCAAAAATAAAATTTATCTTCCAAGGGAGGTCTACCATTATGGGAAAAGTTTTGATTATCGGCTGCGGAGGCGTTGCTTCTGTTGCCATCCACAAATGCTGCCAGAACAGCGAGGTATTTGAAGAAATCTGTATTGCCAGCCGCACCAAGTCTAAATGCGATGCGCTCAAGGAAAAACTGCAAAACACCACCGTCACCAAAATCACCACTGCACAGGTGGATGCAAACAAGGTCGAAGAGCTGGTTGCTCTGATCGAGCAGGAGAAGCCGGATGTCGTTTTGAATCTGGCTTTGCCTTATCAGGATTTGACCATCATGGATGCCTGCCTTGCCACCAAAACCCACTATGTCGACACCGCCAACTACGAACCGGAGGACACCGCGAAATTTGAATACAGCTGGCAGTGGGCATACCGCGAGCGATTTGAAAAAGCCGGCATCACCGCCCTACTCGGCAGCGGCTTTGACCCGGGTGTCACCAGCGTCTTTTCTGCCTACGCTTTAAAACACGAGTTTGATGAAATCAACTACATCGACATCCTGGACTGCAACGGCGGCGACCACGGCTATCCTTTTGCCACCAATTTTAACCCTGAAATCAACATCCGCGAAGTTTCTGCCAACGGCTCTTACTGGGAAGACGGTCATTGGGTCGAGACCGAACCAATGGAAATCAAACGCGAGTACACCTTTGAGGGTGTCGGCAAAAAGGATATGTACCTGCTGCACCACGAAGAAATCGAAAGCCTTGCACTGAATATCCCCGGCATCAAGCGCATCCGATTCTTTATGACCTTTGGTCAAAGCTATCTGACCCATCTGAAATGTCTGGAAAATGTCGGCATGACCTCCATCGAGCCGATTCTGTATGAAGGAAAGGAAATCATCCCGCTGCAATTTTTAAAGGCGGTTCTGCCGGACCCTTCCTCTCTGGGACCGCGCACCGTCGGCAAAACCAACATCGGATGTATCTTCCGTGGCAAAAAAGACGGCAAGGACAAGACCTACTATCTGTACAACATCTGTGACCATCAGGAATGCTACAAGGAGGTCGGCTCGCAGGCGGTTGCCTACACCACCGGTGTGCCTGCCATGATCGGCGCCATGATGGTCATGACCGGTAAATGGAACCAGCCAGGTGTACACAACATGGAGGAGTTTGATCCAGACCCGTTTATGGATGCACTCAACCAGTGGGGACTGCCATGGAAGGAAGACCGCGATCCGGTCCTGGTAGACTAAATGCAGCGCGTTGATCTTGCCTGCTTCCCTACACCCTACTTTCTGGTGGATGAAGCAAGGCTGCGACGCAACCTTTCCCGCCTCAAAGAGGTCAGCGACCGCACCGGCTGCCGTATCCTGCTGGCACAAAAGGCGTTTTCGATGTATTCGGTTTACCCAATCATGCGGGAATATCTGGCAGGCAGTACCGCAAGCGGTCTGTATGAAGCCAGACTGGGACATGAGCACTTTGGCGGAGAAACCCATGTTTTCTCCCCTGCCTACCGCGAAGAGGAATTTGAGCAGATTCTGCAATTTGCCGACCATATGGTCTTTAACTCCCCTGCCCAGCTGCGCCGCTACGCCTTACGGGCAAAAACTGCCGGAAAATCCGTCGGTCTGCGCATCAATCCCGAACATTCCACCCAGGAGGGTCATGCCATCTATGACCCTTGCGCACCCGGCTCCCGATTGGGCACTACCCTTTCCAACTTCGATGAATCCCTGCTGCCTTTGCTGGATGGGCTGCACTTCCACACCCTCTGCGAGCAAAATTCCGATGACCTGGAAGCGACTGCCAAAGCCTTTGAAGAACGCTTCGGCAAATATCTGCACCAGCTGCACTGGCTCAACTTCGGCGGCGGTCATCATATCACCCGCCCTGATTACGACATTCCGCGCCTGATTTCGGTCATCGAGCATTTTCGCGACCGCTATGATGTGCAGATTTATCTGGAACCCGGCGAAGCCACCGTTTACCATGCCGGTTTTCTGGTGAGCAGCGTTCTGGAAACGATGCACAATGGGATGGAGATTGCCATTTTGGACACCTCTGCCGCCTGCCATATGCCGGATGTTCTGGAGATGCCCTACCGTCCGCCTCTTTTAAACAGCGGAGAAGCCGGAGAAAAGCCATACACCTACCGTCTGGGCGGTCCAACCTGTCTGGCGGGTGACATCATCGGCGACTATTCCTTCGACCAGCCGCTTTGTCCGGGAAAACGCTTGGTATTTGAGGACATGGCGCTGTACACCATGGTCAAAACCAATACCTTTAACGGAATGCCCCTGCCTTCCATCCTCTGGCGGGACCTTGCAGGACAGGGGTATCTGGTCAAACAATTTGGATACGAGGATTTTTTCTCCCGTCTATAAACACAAAGAGGAGCCGAAACCGTACATACGGTTTCGGCTCCTCTTTTGTTATTGTAAACTATGCTTATCGTTCTGCTTTGGCTGCAATCCAGCCCTCGCGGTAGGCGGTCAGCAGGTCCTCCAAATCTGCAATCTGTTCCTTCAATCGTTCTCCGGTGTCGGTATCGGCTACCATCACACGCTTGGGGAAGGTCACCACCTGCTGGGACTCCGAGTCGATGTCCATGTTTTCTTCGAGCGCAGCTTCCATTCCCGAGAATGGCTGGTGAGATTTTAAGCGCATCCCGTGTGAGTTAAAAATCAGCGTATAGCCGGCAATCCCGGTGGTTTTCTGGTAGGCTTTGCAGAAGCCGCCGTCAATCACAATCAGCCTGCCGTGTGCCTTGAGCGGATTTTCTCCCTGGTTGACGTGAACCGGTGTGTGTCCGTTGATGATATGGGAATTTTCCGAATACAGCCCAAACTCCCGCAGCAGCATCCGGCAGACCGGCTCGGAGCTTTGGTATTCGTAGTATGGGTTCTTCGGCTCCTCCCAGGTGGATTTGTCATCGATGAAGGTGCGTTCAAAGGTTTTGACTACCCTGCCCGACAGCGGAGAATTGCTGCCGCACCACAGATACCACATGAAATCCAGATAACGCTGCGGCGGGTCCTCGTTGAAGAACGCCCGACGGGCAGCCATATCCGCATAATCCATGTAGCTTCTGCCCTGATAAATCCTTCCCTCCAGATGGATGGCTTTGAGCGCTCCGTCCTCATCCAGCGGCACACAGCCGTGGAACAGCAGGTTGCCGTTGAACACCTGATACATACTGCCGTGGCTGTACAAAAATTCGACATGGCGCTGTAGCTGCTCGCTTTCCAAAAACAGCTTTTCCAGCTCATCCATGATTTCCCGCTCTGCCTGCGAAAGCTTGTACGGGTCATCGCGGTCCACTGTCGGAAAATGTTTTTCCTTGAGCGGATAGGTCTTTCCTCCCAGTTCAATGGAAGCGTTTTCGTAATCCACCTTATCCAGCAGCAGGCGGTCCTCCATCTGATATTCCGGGTTGCGGCGGATGATCTGTCCCTCCAGCTTAAACAGGATGATGGAGATTGCCTTTTTGGCTGCCTTGTTTGGGTCCTCCTCGTCGTACATCTTTTCTGCAAACAGAACCAGCGGGCGCAGACTGATGCCATATCCCTGCTCCAGCACCGAGATGTTGTTGTAGGACAGGCAGTTGCGCACCACAGCAGCGATGCACGCCTGACTGCCGCAGGCAGCACCCATCCACAAAATGTCGTGGTTGCCCCATTCGATGTCCAACGAGTGGTGGTCCATCAGCATATTGAGGATAGCGTCCGGTCGCTCCCCTCGGTCGAAGATATCGCCGACGATGTGCAGATGGTCCACCGCCAGGCGCTTAATCAGGCTGGACAGCGCAATGATAAAGTCATCCCCTTCCTCCAGACGCAGCAGGGTGTCGATAATTTTGCTGTGGTAGACCAGCTGGTTGTTGTCCTCGTCCGGCTGTGCGTGCAGCAGCTCATCCAGGATATAGCTGTACTCGCTGGGCATTGCCTTTCTAACCTTTGAGCGGGTGTACTTGGAAGAAAGCAGCTTTGCAAGGTCAATCAGTTTTTGCAGCACAAAGCGATACCATTCCTCGGTGTTTCGCCCTTCTTCGCGTATCCTGCGCAGCTTTTCCTGCGGGTAGTAGATCAGGGTACACAGGCTGGAGCGTTCCCGCGCGGTCAGCACCTCTTCAAATGCCATGTCCACCTTCTCCCGGATAACACCGGCAGAATTGTTCAGGATGTGGAAAAAAGCCTCGTACTCTCCGTGCAGATCACTCATAAAATGCTCGGTCCCCTTGGGCAGGTTCAGGATGGCTTGCAAATTGATGATCTCTGTGCAGACCTGCTGCCTTGTTGGATATTTTTCCGACAGCAGGCGCAAAAATTTCATGCGATCCCCGGTAATGTTCATCTGGTTCACACCTCCATAGATTACACAGAGCCGGCTTCTTCTTTCCTGCTCTGTTTTATTTTTAACAGGAACAAAGAAACCGGAGGCAAAGCTGCGTTACAGACTTTGCTTCCGGTTTCTTTGTTATCCTTTATCTGCCGCAGCAGTTTTTATACTTTTTGCCGCTTCCGCATGGACATGGGTCATTTCTTCCGACCTTTTTGCCCTGACGGCGGATAGTAGCAGGCGCTACGGTGCCGTCCGAGCTGGTGGCTGTCGGCTGAGCGACCTGCTCACGCTTTGGCGCTTCCTGTGGCATTGGTGCGTTTGGCTTGCGGAATGGAGCCAGCAGGAGAATCTTGACGGTTTCCTCACGGATACCGGCAATCATCTCATCGAACATATCGAAGCCTTCGATTCTGTACTCAACAACCGGGTCCTTCTGTCCATAGGAGCGCAGCGAAATACCCTTCTTCAGCTCATCCATCGCATCGATGTGGTCCATCCACTTGGTATCGACCTGTTTGAGCAGAACTACGCGTTCGAGTTCGCGGGTGATGTTCTCGCCCAGCTCCTCCTCGCGTTTGGCGTACAGCTGGTGAACCTTCTCTTTGATCTGCTCGCCCAACTCCTTGCGGTCTACCTTCTTGAGCTCATCATCCTCCAGCTCCAGCAGGGAACCGGCAATCAGCCCGATAAAGTAGTTGCGGAAGCCTTCCATGTTCCAGTGATCCGGCTCCACGCCCTCCGGCATATACATTGCCATTGCAGAATCGACCGTCTCGTCCATCATGGAAAGGATGGACTCCTTGAGGTCCTCTCCGTCCAGCACCTTGTTGCGCTGTGCGTAGATGATCTCACGCTGTTTGTTCATAACGTCGTCAAACTGCAGGACGTTCTTACGAATACCAAAGTTACGTCCTTCGATCTTTCTCTGGGCGCTTTCGATGGTGTTGCTCAGGATACGGTTTTCAATCGGGGTATTCTCATCGATTTTCAGCGAATCCATCATGCTGTTGATGCGGTCACCGCCGAACAGACGCATCAGATCGTCCTCAAGCGAGAGGTAGAAACGGGAGCAGCCCGGGTCACCCTGTCGACCGGAACGTCCGCGCAGCTGGTTGTCGATACGTCTGGATTCGTGGCGCTCGGTGCCGACGATGAACAGACCGCCTGCTTCCTTGACCTTTTCTGCCTCCGGGCGCAGCTCTTCTTTAAACTTTTTGGAAAGCTCGGTGAAGCGCTGGCGGGCTTCGATAATCTCTTCGTCATCGGTATCGCCAAAGCCGGTTGCTTCCACAATCAGGTTTTCATAGTAACCTTCCTTGCGCATCTGGTTTTTCGCAAGGTATTCGGCGTTACCGCCCAGCATGATGTCGGTGCCTCGACCTGCCATGTTGGTCGCAATGGTAACTGCTCCATACTGACCTGCCTGTGCAACGATCTCTGCTTCCTTCTCGTGGTACTTGGCGTTGAGCACCTGATGCTTGATGCCATGACGTTTGAGCAGTGCGCTCAGACGTTCGGAGGTTTCAATCGAAACGGTACCAACCAGAACCGGCTGTCCTTTTTCGTGGCACTCTTTTACCTGCTCGACAACGGCGTTAAATTTTCCGTTCTCGGTTTTATAAACCACGTCCGGCATATCGTTTCGGATGACCGGCTTGTTGGTTGGGATCTCGATAACGTCCATGCCGTAGATTTCGCGGAACTCCTGCTCCTCGGTCATCGCGGTACCGGTCATACCGGACAGCTTTTCGTACATACGGAACAGGTTCTGATAGGTGATGGTCGCCAGTGTCTTGGATTCCCGTTTGACCTCTACGCCCTCTTTTGCTTCGATTGCCTGATGCAGACCCTCGCTGTAACGACGTCCGTTCATAATACGTCCAGTGAACTCGTCGACGATCATAACCTCATTGTCCTTGACAACGTAGTTGATGTCGCGCTGCATGGTGCCGTGCGCCTTGATTGCCTGGTTGATGTGGTGCTGGATGGTGGAGTTTTCCATATCCATCAGGTTTTCCAAGCCGAAGAATTCTTCCGCCTTTTTAACACCGGATTTGGTCAGAGTTGCAGTCTTTGCCTTTTCGTCGACGATGTAATCGGCATCAATAACATCGTCGTGCTCTTCCTTGTCATCCAGCTCTTTTACCTTGTACATCTTCAGGGTGCGGGCAAAGCGGTCCGCTACCTTGTACAGGTCGGTGGATTTGTCTCCTCTGCCGGAGATAATCAGCGGGGTTCTAGCCTCGTCAATCAAAATCGAGTCGACCTCGTCGACAACGGCGAAGTAATGACCGCGCTGTACACGGTTTTCTTTATAAATCTGCATGTTGTCACGCAGATAGTCAAAACCAAATTCGTTGTTGGTTCCATAGGTAATGTCCGAATTATATGCCTTCTGGCGGTCTGCCGGCTCGATGTCGTGGATGACCAGACCGACGGTCAGTCCCAGCCAGCGGTAGACCTTGCCCATCTCTTCCGAGTCACGCTTTGCAAGGTAGTCGTTGACGGTGACAACATGGACGCCCTTTCCGGTCAGCGCATTCAGGTAAACCGGCAGGGTAGCAACCAGTGTCTTACCTTCACCGGTCTTCATCTCTGCAATACGACCCTGATGCAGCACGATACCGCCGACAATCTGCACCGGGAAGTGCTTCATGCCCAGCACCCTCCAGGCAGCCTCGCGGCAGGTAGCAAATGCTTCCGGCAGGATGTCATCCAGCGACTCTCCGTTGCTCAAACGCTCCTTGAGCTTTGGAGTCATCGCTTTCAGCTCCTGGTCGGACATTTTGGAAAATTGTTCGTCCAGCGCAAGGACCTTGTCGCGAATCGGATAGATTCGCTTGAGCTCTCTTTCAGAGTAGGTCCCAAAGATTTTATCCATCAATCCCATAATTTTTTACACCTCATTTTTAAAAGGAACTGTCCCTGGGGTGACATCGGATGTGCTTTTGGAGCCTTCCTCCTGCCTGGGGAACTGTTCTCTATCTTTTCCCTTGTCGGGGTTTCTTTTTTAATAAGAAGACAACGGCTATTCTTTGTTTACAGCACGTCTATGATATTGTAACTCTACAAACCCCTTTTTGTCAAACCGTGCAGGGGTGTTTCTTTAAATAAATTGTGTCTATTTTAAAAATTATACCCGCAGCGCTGTCAAAGCGGCAAAAAGCCTGTCAAAAAAGGGCAGAACCGCCGCAGAATTTTTGCCATAGCTATATAAAAAAGGCAGCGGGTCCGCTGCCTTTTTTCTTATTTCAGCTCGATGGTGTACTCAAATCCGTACTCTGCCTGCAAAGCCTTGACCTTCTCCTCGTTGTCCTCGATAAAGGATGGGGTGTAGACCGATTTGCCTTCCTTTTTGTAGTCCTCCAGGATGGCTTCCAGCTTTGCCCAGCATTCTTCGCGTCTTTCTTCAGCAGTCGTTTCCAGATTGATTACAAATTCTCTGTGCTTTGGGATTCTTGCTTTCATAGTTTCCGATTTCCTTTCTGCGCCCAGGAGCTTTTGAACGCCCTGTTTTTCTCCTTCATTTTAACCTCTTAAAGCCGCTTCGTCAAGGCAAATCTTCTCATTTCTTTTTGCAGGCGGGTCAACATCGTCGATATTGTCATCCGATAAACTGCAACAAGACCACTTCCGTTTAGGAAGTGGTCTTGTTTTCTTCTACAAGCCTTCTACCGCCTTTGACAGCACCTTACCGATTGGCTGGCGAATCACAAGCGAGGCTTTGCGGTCATACGGCGTTTCGGTTTTGTTGATGAGCACAAGCTCCCTGCCGCCGTAGTATTGCAGCAGACCCGCCGCCGGATAGACTGCCAGCGAGGTGCCGCCCACGATCAGCAGGTCGGCTGCCATGATGTGGCGCACTGCGCCCTCCAGCACATCACTGTCCAGGCTCTCCTCATACAGCACTACATCCGGCTTGATGACCCCGCCGCAGGAGCAGCGCGGAACACCCTTGCCCTTGTACTCCAGCATCTGCTCGAGCGAATAGGAAGCGCCGCAGCGGATACAGTGGTTGCGCAGCACGCTGCCGTGCAGCTCGTACACCCGCTTGCTGCCCGCCTGTTGGTGCAGTCCGTCGATATTCTGGGTAACGACCGCCGACAGCTTACCCTGTGCTTCCAGCTCTGCCAGCGCATAGTGCGCAGCATTCGGCTTTGCCTGCGGATACACCATCCTGTCAAAATAATATTCAAAAAATTGCTCGGTGTGCCGCTTAAAAAAGCTGTGGCTGAGCATCGTTTCGGGAGGATAGGGGTAGGTCTTTGCCTGCTTGCTGCCGTACAGCCCGTCCTCGCTGCGAAAATCGGGTATGTTCGATTCGGTCGACACTCCTGCTCCACCGAAGAAAACAATGTGGCTGCTGTTTTCCAGCAGCTCCCTGAGCTTCTGCTGTTCTGTCATCCCTGCTCCTCCTTTGTTGTGGACTGCCGGTCGGCTTACTGATGGCTTTCCCCGGTGACCATGCCCAGCAGCTGCATACTTCTGCGCATAAAGCCCTGCATCTGCTCTGCGCTCAGCGGCTTGTGTGCCAGCTGTGCCAAATCATATACCTGCTTGCAGACCAGCTCGCGCTTGTCGTCCGGCAGCGTCTCCAGCGAGCGGATGATTGGGTTCTCACGGTTGAGCACCAAAGTTACCTGTGCAGGACCGCCGAAGCTTTCTCCAAAGGCGCGGCTCATATCCTGGATTCTGCGGGCATACTCAGACAGCAGGATGACTGCCGGTGTTTCATCGCTCTTTAAGCTTTCCACCTGGTACTCCAGCTTTTCCTCCGGCAGCGCCTGTTTAAAGCGCTCGATCAGCTGTTTGTCCTGTTCCTCCTGCTGCTGTTTCTCCTCCTCGGTCTGCTCGGTCTTGAGCGCGCTGCCAAGGTCCGAGTCGATGCGCAGGAATTTGAGCTTCTCCTGCTCCTTATATTCGAGCATACTGATAAAGTGCGGGTCAATCACATGGGTCAGCACCGCAGCGGTCAGCCCGTTCTGACGGAACATTGAGATATACTGCGCCTGCAGATTTTCGTCGGTAACATAATAAATCTTGTTTTCGTCCGCCTTCGGGTACTCCTCGAGTGTTTTGTACTCTCCGTCGATGGTATGCAGCAACAGGATGTCCTTCATGCGGTCATAGAATTTTTCATCCTTCAGGCAGCCGAACTTGATGAAGGCAGAGATGTCGTTCCAATATTTTTCATAGGTTTCCCGGTCGTTTTTAAAGATTTGATGCAGCTTGTCCGATACCTTCTTGGTGATGTGCTGGGCAATCTTCTGGACCTGTCCGTCGTTTTGCAAAAAGCTTCTGGAAACGTTCAGCGGCATATCCGGGCAGTCGATGACACCTTTGAGCAGCAGCAAAAATTCCGGGATGACCTCCTTGATGTTATCGGCAACAAAGACCTGGTTACTGTACAGCTTGACCTGTCCCGGAACCACCTCCAGACGGTTGACCTGCTTTGGAAAATACAGGATGCCCTTGAGGTTAAATGGGTAATCGACGTTCAGATGAATCCAGAACAGCGGCTCATTGAAGTCCATGAACACCTTCTGGTAGAAGGCTTTGTACTCCTCGTCGGTACACTCGCTCGGGGATTTCAGCCACAACGGCTGGGTGTCGTTGACCGGCAGCGGTTTGACAGTGCGCATCTTATCGGTGCCGTCCTCGTTCTTCTCCACGTTGCCGTCCTTATCGTACACCGGACGCTGCTCGTCGTGCGGATTCAGATAGATTTCATAGGGCATGAACTGGCAGTATTTGTTCAGGATTTCGCGGATGCGGCTCTCCTGCAAAAATTCCTCCTCACCCTCGGTGATGTTCATAATGATGGTGGTTCCGTGTTCGGTGCGCTCGCCGTCCTCGATTTCATAGCTGTCCTCTCCGGAAGAGGTCCAGTGAACCGGCTTTGCATCCGGCTGGAAGGAAAGGGTCTGAATCTCGACGGTGTCGGACACCATGAACGACGAATAAAAGCCCAGACCGAAGTGACCGATGATGCCTGCCGCCTCGCTGGCATCCTCTCCGTACTTCTGCAAAAAT
Organism: Clostridium sp. CAG:169; assembly: GCA_000435195.1. Taxonomy (GTDB): domain Bacteria; phylum Bacillota; class Clostridia; order Oscillospirales; family Ruminococcaceae; genus Negativibacillus. The sequence goes on from FR880216.1 coordinate 27,059, forward strand.
TCCTCTGCACCGGAGAAAGCAACCTGGGTGATGTAGCGTTCTACCTCATCCTCGGTCATACCGATACCGTTGTCCGAAACAATTAGTTGCTTTTTCTCGCTGTCGATGCGCACCTCCACCCTCGGCTGGTAGCCGTCCTCCTGCGGCGCCTGTCCGATGCCGCGTAGGCTGATGAGCTTTTTGATTGCGTCGCAGCTGTTGGAAACAATCTCTCTTAAAAAGATGTCCTTATCCGAATACAGCCACTTTTTAATGATTGGAAACATATTTTTGGAATTGACGCTGATTTGACCTTCCCGTTTCATTTGAAAAGACCTCCCAAGACTGTGGTAATAAAAAATCGGACTTGCAGGCTTACACCGTTTGCAGAAGTAAGAGGGTCACAGCCCTTTTCACCGCAAAACCCGTAAGGTAATGTCCATATAGAATCCTGCAAATCTATATTAAATCTACAAAATTATTTTACTCTTTTGCTATGAAATGTCAATCTGTTACGGAAAAACTTTTAAATTTCTTCAAAAATTACCGAATGCTTCCATTATCCATGCTATTTTCAACAAAATTCTACATCCGTTTTCTTCTGCAGCGTGTGTAAAACTATTTCCAAAGAGCCATACTAAGCCATCAAGAGGATATTTTTCGGAAATTTCCCGTTTGTGTTAAAAGAATATTACCAAATGTAAAATCCGTTTTCACAGCTATTCACAAATTTCTCCCGGAGCAAAAGGCTTTTATTTCAGATATTTTCCACATTTTCAACTAAGTTATCAACTGATTTCTGACTCGCTCCGCTTTTTCTGTCGGATTTTCTTATACTTTTTGGATAATTTCTGATTTTCCCATTGTTTTCAACTTTATCAACAGAGTTATTAACAACTCTCCCGTTACTTTAAACAAGAAAGGTGGTACTCCCCATGGTACGAGGAACCAACAAACGCATCATCGAAATCAACGACACCCAAAACCCTTACTTTGAGCGCGCTGTGCTGTATCTGAAGGACAGCCAGGCAGACTCCTGCAAAAAAACACTGGAATCGCAGGCGCAGCATTTTTTAGGCAGCATCCGCGCTCCTTTGCTGCACCGCGCCCGCCCGGCATTTTTGTGCAACCACAGATACCTGTGGCAGGGTCTTTCTCTGCTGCTTTCCGCAGCGGCAGGCGGTACCCTGACCTTTTTGCTGCTGCACTGACGCGCTTTACGGACAGCGGTAAAACTTTTTCCCCAAACTTTTTCCTTTTACAATGCAAATCCTTCCAAAATATGCTATAATGAAAACTACTGAATCGCTTCCGGTCTGTTGTCCGGCGGCGCACCATTCGCCAAACCAAATTTGACATATTTTTCGGAGGTATTGCACGTGCCCAGAGAAACTGTATCTGAAAACCAATCCCGTGAAAGCTCGGTCATCGCAGGACGCAACGCCGTTGCCGAAGCGCTGAAAAAAGGTCGCCCGATCGACTGCATCTATATCCTCAAAGGAGCCGACCGCGGCAGCATGGGCAAAATCATCGCCNNNNATGGGCAAAATCATCGCCCTTGCCAAACAGGCGGGCGTTCCCATCAAGGATGCGGCAGCACAAAAGCTGGACACCCTTTGCGAAGGAGTGGTCCACCAGGGCGTTGTCGCCATGGCTGCCTGCCATGATTTTTCCAGCATGGAGGACATCTTCCAGAAAGCCGGCGACCAGCCTCCCTTTGTTATCATCTGTGACAACATCGAAGACCCACACAACCTCGGCGCCATCATCCGTACCGCCGAAGCGGCAGGCGCACACGGGGTCATCAT
>FR880216.1:28882-34025 GCA_000435195.1 Clostridium sp. CAG:169
CGCCGCGGCGTTGGACTGACCGCCACCGTTGCCAAAACCTCCGCCGGAGCGGTGGAGTATATGCCGGTGGTGCGGGTGCCCAACATCGTGTCCACCATCGAGGAGCTCAAGCAGAAGGGTCTGTGGATTTTCTGCGCCGACATGGACGGACAGCCCTGGTGCTCGACCGACATGGGCGGTCCGATCGGTATCGTCGTCGGTGCAGAGGGCAGCGGTGTCAGCCGTCTGACCAAGGAGCATTGTGACTTTGTCGTTTCGCTGCCGATGAATGGTCAGGTCAACTCGCTCAACGCCTCGGTTGCCGCAGCCATCGTGATCTATGAGGCAGTCCGTCAGCGCAGCGGTCTGCCGTCCTTTGTCAAAAAGAATTAACTCTCCTGTCAGGGATAGGAAAAAGGAGATTTGAAGATGAGCAAGCAGTATGATGTCGATGATATTCTCAATGAAATCAAGGCAAAAAAAGCGCGCCAGAACGCTTCTCAGTCTGCCCGCGCCGGACGAGGCTCTCCCGCCACACGTCCCAAACCGGTCAACCAAAACATCGAGGACCTTTCCTCCCAAGCATACCGGCAGCCTCAACCGGAGCCTGTGACCCAACCAAGACCGACCGTTCAGCCGCCACAGGCAGCACAGGCTGTTTCATCCGAGCCGCACGAACCGCAGACGGCTGCCCGAACCGCAGTGAAATCGCCGCGCTCAACCGAACACGATGATATGAGCAACACCGGCGTCTTTTTCTCCTCGCTGTCCAACCACCGCGAATCGGTCAAGGTACAGCAGGAGCATCTGGCAGAACTCCGCCGCCAGGAGGAGCTGCTTCGCCAGCAGGAGGAAGAACTTCACCGTCAGGAGGAAGCCCAACACCAGCCGGAACCGCCACAGCAGCCCGCCGGCGACGACCTGACCTCCTCCTTCTTTTTGGAGCAGCAGCCCGCCGACCTGCCTTTGCAGCAAGGCTCCACTCCGTTCGGCGATTTTGAGCCGACCACACCGCCGCCCGAACAGCCCGACCCCAAGCTGAAGGGGAAAACCGAATATCAAAAATATTTCTCGGGCTTTGGACGCAAAAAGAATCCAGCCCCCAAACAGCCCGACGATTTTAAACCGGATGCTCCTTTGGAGGATAGCAACGACAGCCCAAGTCCCGCACAGCCGACGGACACCGACGACCTGTTTGCTTCCACACCGACCGGGCTGACCGAGGAGTTTGGAGCGGCTCCTTTTGCCGCCGCACAAACCCAAGCCGCGCAGAAACCAGCGGAAGCAGAAACCGCCCATACTGCCGGACATTTTCATGTTGAGCTGCCCGATGACTTTGACCAACCCTCTGCAGAAGCTGAGGCACCGCAGGCAGAAGATGCCGGTCTTTTCCACAAGAACGACGGTAAAAAGCAGAAGCCGGAAAAATCCTCTCGACTGGCTTCTGCCGAAATCCCGGTCCCGGAAGAATTTTCCGAGGAGGATACCGAGCTGGAGGACTACTCCTCGCCGAAGGACAAGGAAGCCATCCTGCGGGATATGCGCAGCATCAAAACCGGACTGCTGGTCCGCATCCTGCTGATGGTGGTCGTCTTTGGACTTTCCCTGTACCTGGCGCTGGCTGCCCGCGACATCCAGATTGCCGGTGAGCTGCTGCCGCTGCCGACCTTCATCCAGCCGGAGCTGCACCTGCGCTCCTACATGATAACCCTGTGCGTGGTATCTGCCATCGGCGCGGTCATCTGCTCGAACACTATCGGCGGCGGATTGCTGGCGTTGCTCAAGTTCCACGCCAATACCGACACCCTGCCGATGCTGGCGCTGCTGGGTACTCTGGCGCAGGGCATCTGCTATATCATCAAACCGGAATATTTCAGTGTGGACAAAGCCGACTTTGGCACCAACCTCTACCTGTTCTTCCCGGTGGCGCTGTTTATCCTGTTGTTCAACCTGATTGGCAAGGTGCTGGTCATCCTGCGCATCCAGAACAACTTCAAGCTGGTGTCCTCCGAAAAACTCAAGCACGCCGCTGTCTTTTTAAAGGACCGCAACCTGCTGCGAGAAATCTCCCGCGGGCTTTCGATGGAGGAATACACCATCGCATACCCGGAAACCAGCCCGTTCCTCTCCAACTTTTTGGACAACTCCTACTCCGAGGACCACGCCGAACACATGAGCCGCATCCTGGCTCCTGTCTGCTTGCTGGCAGGCATCATCCTTTCGGTGCTGTCCTACCTGTTCAACAAGGACGTTGCCGAGGCCGTTTCCACCTTCACCGCCATCATGTGTGTCAGCGCGCCGCTGACCTCGACCATCGCCGCCAACCTGCCGCTGTACCGGATGTCCGCCAAGCTGATTCCGGCAGGCGCAATGGTATCCGGCTACTCTGCGGTGGATGCCTTCTCCCGCACCGAGGCGGTCGTGCTGGATGCCAAGGACCTCTTCCGTCCTTCGGACATCATCCTGCACGGCATCAAACCGTTTGACAAGAGCCAGATCGACTCGGTCATCCTGGATGCTGCCAGCGTCGTATGCAACACCGACGGAATGCTCACCGATGTCTTCAATAAAATCATCGGCTCCAACCGCTCGATGCTCCGTCCGGTCGAAAATGTGACCTACGAGGATTCGATGGGACTGTCCGCCTGGGTGGACGGCAAACGGGTACTGATTGGAAACCGCGAGCTGATGGTCAACCACGGCATCGAGATCCCCAGCAACGACTATGAGACCCGCTTTGTCCGCGACCGCAAGAACATCATCTATCTTGCCAACTCCGGTCAGCTGTCCGCCATGTTCGTCATCAGCTACCGACCGAACGACCCGACCCGCGAGCAGCTGGAGATGCTGGCAGACCGCGGAATGTACCTGATCATCAACACCTCCGACCCGAATATCACAGCAGAAAAGATCCATGCTGTCTACGATTTCCCGTTGGAGCTGATCAAGCTGATGCCTGCTAAATTCCATGCTCCGTACGAGCAGCTGACCGCACAGAAGGACAGCTCTCCAGCCAAAATCGGATTCATCGGCTCCAGCCGCATGATGGTCACCGCCATCCTGGATTGCTTCACTGCCAAAACTGCCATCGACCAGGCTGTTTTGATTCAGATGATTGCACTGGTTGCCGGTTACGCACTGGTAGCCCTGTTCTCCTTGATGGGCAATCTGTCCTACCTGAGCATCCTGCATCTGCTTATCTTCCAGCTGGTGTGGGCCATCATCGGCACTGTGATTCCAAACCTCAAGAAATATTAAAAATATCAACTCATAAAAAAACAGCCGAAGCAACAAAATGTTTGCTTCGGCTGTTTTATTTGCGAACAATCTGGAATCATCCAACGGGTACGTTGGATGTCCAACCTATAGGTTGGCTCGCTGCAAATCTTACTGATTCTGCTTCTTTTCTTCAAGCCAACGGGACAGCTCATCCATATCCTGCTCGGTCAGGTCATTGTTGTCATACAGGGTATTGACCAAACTCATAAAAGAATTCTTGTGCAGCTTCTTAATGAAGTTTTTGGTCTCATACTCCATGTACTCTTCGCGCTCCACCTGAGGATAGTAGATTCTTTCTCTGCCGCGTTTTTCGGAAGAAAGGAATCCCCGGTCGATCAGACGGGAAAGGAGGGTCAGCAGGGTGGAGATATTCCAGTTTTTCTCATTGCTGACCACCTTCATTACATCGTTGGTCGACATTGGTGGTGTGTTGTCCCAGATTGCCTTCATAACTTCCAATTCTGCGTCCGGCAATCTTCTCATTTTGTCAAACATATGTTCACCCGCTTCCGCCTGCTCATCGCAGACTGTTTTTGATTCATCCACAGTTATAATTATTACCGATGTAACATTGAATGTCAATACATTTTTTGAAAATTTATTCAGACTTAACCAAAAAAATATTAAAAAACTGTTAAATATTCCTTCATTTTCCTGCCATCTTTCCTGCAAATCGATTGACATCTTCCTAAGGCAAATGCTACACTTTAAAAAATTGTCCCGATTGAAAGGAGAGACCCCTTTTGAAACCTGTAACAACCCTGCTCGACTGCGGTCTGCTGATTCAAAGCGAACCGGGAAGCTCGCTGAGCCTGCGTCTGGACCAGACGCTCGACTGCGGACAGTGCTTCACCTTTTCCCAGACAGAAACCGATACCTGCCTGCCCGACATGGAACAAACCTGGCACGGCTGGGCAAAGGGTCATGCGCTGCGCATTTCCCAGCTGCGGGACGGCTCTCTGCTGCTGCACCAGCCACAGGATTACCCGCTGTGGGAGGAATATTTTGACTTGACCACCGACTACGATGCCATCCGCCGCACCCTTTCCCTAGATCCTACCCTTAAACACGCCATCACCTTTGCGCCCGGCATCCGTATCCTTCGCCAAGACCCCTGGGAGGCGCTGTGCTGCTTTATCATCAGTCAGAACAACAACATCAAGCGCATCAAAGGAATCGTCCAGCGGCTTTGCAGCTGCCTTGGAGAGCCGATTCCTTCCAGTGATTGCTTTTCCTTTCCTTCCCCTCAGCGATTAGCTACTGCCACTTTGGAGGAACTGGAGCCGCTGCGCTGCGGCTTTCGCGCCAAATACCTGCTGGATGCTGCCCGGCGTGTCAGCAGCGGACAGGTGCAGCTGGATGCCATCCCGCAAATGCCGCTGGAACAAGCGCGCGCCCATCTGATGCAGATTGTCGGCGTCGGTCCCAAGGTCGCCGACTGTGCTTTGCTCTACGGATTCCATCGGCTGGAGTGCTGCCCGATGGATGTCTGGATGAAGCGGGTGTTTGCCGCACTCTATCCCAACGGGCTGCCCGATTGCGCACAAGACTTCATCGGCATCGCCCAGCAGTATCTCTTCCACTATGCTCGCTGCTGTCCGCAGATTTTGGAAGCTCCCGAAAAGGAGGCTGCTCTGGTATGAAATCGCTGCTTTCTCCTCTTGCCCTGCTGGCTGCACTGGTAATGACCCTAAGCGGCTGTGCGCGTACCATTCCGCCGCCGACCTCCGCCGAATCTGCCTCTCCCTCTGCACCAACGGTCGAAACCTCCGATGAAAAACCCGACAAGCTGCCCGACGACAGCCAATCCGAATCAACTGCACAGCTAACCGAAGCAGCCGCTTCCCCGCAGCTGTGTGCTTACCTGCCGGTTTCGTCACTGCCG
>FR880216.1:34031-63035 GCA_000435195.1 Clostridium sp. CAG:169
CCTGCCGGTTTCGTCACTGCCGGAGGATGCTGCCGCAGCACTGGAGCCTTACCGGCAGAGCATCTCCTCCCTCGACTACCTGATTTTAAACACCGGTGTTTACTGGGCAGCGGACGGCACGCTGGAGGTTTCCCCCGCCTTTTCACAGACTGCCAAGCTCTTGTCCGGGCAGACCAAGCTGTGGGCAACGGTAAACCCCAAGGGTGCGCTGGTGCGGGAGGGCAGCGCCGGCAGCAGCATCGCCACCGAGCAGCAGCGGCAGACACTCTGTCAAAATATTCTGAGGCTCTGTCAGGAATACTCTTTGGACGGCATCGACATCGACTGGGAATTTCCGCAGGAAGAGGAGTGGGACAGCTTTTCCCTCCTGCTTGTCCAGCTCAAGCAGCTGCTTTCCTCCCAGCCGCAGCCGATTGCGCTGTCGGTCGCCTTATATCCACAGCAAAATCAGCTGAACGCCGAGGCGATGCAGGCGCTCGACCGTATCCATCTGATGGCATATGACCAGTTTGACCAGCAGGGCTTCCACAGCACCCTGCAAACCGCGCAGGAGGCGGTCGAACAGCTTTTGCAGCAGGGAGCCGATGCACGTCAGCTTTCTTTAGGAATCCCCGCCTACGGCAGACCGCTGGATGCTTCTGCACAGTGGGTCTTTTACAAGGACATCCCGCAGGATATTTCCCGGGAAAATCCCGACCTGGATGGGGAAATTTTCTTTAACAGCGCTGCCACCGCAGCTGCTAAAACGCAATTTGCCTGCGACAGCAAGCTGGGCGGCGTGATGCTCTATCATCTTCTCTGCGACCGCACCGGTCCAGACTCGCTGGTTGCCGCCTGCCGCTCTGCTATTGATTAAAGCAAAAGTAAAACAAGCAGCGCCTCGAACAAATTTGTTCGAGGCGCTGCTTGTTTTGTTTTATGAGAGTTTATCAGAAAATCTCGAAATTATGCTTCCAGCATCTCGTCGTCTGCCAGAGGATCTCCGTAAACTGCCGGTTCAGCTGCTTTTGCAGTTGCTTTTTTGCGTTTTTCCAAACGGCTGAACACAGTGCCGCCGACATAACCAGCCAGCAGACCGCCGACTGCTGCCAGAGCCAGAGCCAGGATGACTTTGCCAGCCGGGTTAAAGCCGAATGGTGCAATCAGACCCGGGATTGGAGAAGCAGTACCAGGAGCGTTGTTGACAATGCCCAGCATTGCAGCTGCCAGACCTGCCAGACCGCCGCCAAAGAAGTTCGAAACGAAGATCGGGATTGGATGTGCAGTAACGATGTGTGCCTGGGTCAGAGGCTCCAGCATAACAGCAATCACGTTGCTCTTGTCGCCGTAGCCCATCTTGTGGAAGACCATACCATTGGTGAAGGAACCGCCGAAGCAGGCGATTGCAGCAATACCCATCGGCAGACCGGTCAGACCCAGCATTGCGGTCAGAGCCATCGAGCTTAGAGGAGAGGTACAAATCATCTTCATGATACCGCCCAGCAGGAAGCCCATGATAACAGGGGACTGGTCAGCTGCTGCGGTGATGGTGCCGCCGATCATACCCAGAATGGAGTTGACAGCAGGGTCAACAACCAGCGCAAACAGTCTTGCCATTGGAGCAATGGTCAGGGAACCAAGGATGATGTCCAGACCGGTTGGCAGGTATTTTTCAATGTAAGGAGCAATCAGACCGACGATGTAACCGGCGATGAAGCCCGGCAGGATACCGTAGCCGCCGCAAGCCAGACCGCCTACGACTGCGAACACCGGATTAACGCCCATGCTCAGCGGAACCATGATTCCTGCTGCTACACCACCCAGGCTGCCGGCAGTTGCGCCAACCTCGCCCAGGAAAGCAATTCCCAGCAGGTCGCCGGTGATGTACTTGTGGACTGCTTCAATCAGGAAGGAAGCAACTGCTGCGTTTGCCATACCGGACATCGCCTGACTGCCCTTTGGAAACTTCAGGCTAAAGATGGAAAAAACAGCCAAGGTGAGGAGCAGCAGACCCACTCCAGAAATAATTGTCATCATCGTTCATAACCTCCATAAAACTCTCTGTTTAAAATATCCGTGTGTCGGTACCGTTTGCCGTGTACCCACGCGATTGACTATGCCTAAATTATAGAAGCAAACTTTATAAAACTTCAAAAAGTTACAGAAATTTTTTTTGCAAAAAATCCGAAAAAAGCAACTTTGTCGAAATTGTCCACTCAAAACAGATAGTCCACAGCGTTATGTACAAAGAATTTCCGCTTTTTCTTGTCTTTCAAAAATAGCCGATGCAGCATATTGTACAATAAATCGATTTGTTTTTTGACATATAGAAGGTGACAACCTTTCTATGATACAGTAAAAGCCGCCTTTGTCCTGTCATTCAGGTACAAAGGCGGCTTTGCCTGTATTTTTTGTATCAGCTTTAGTTGGTGCAGTAAAAAATCAGCGAATTCAAAAAGTTTTTCAGCGATACCTTTCCATGGGTTCCCGATTTTCCGCGGATGTAATCCATCTCCTTGCGAATCTGTTCAAAGCTGTACAGTGTCCCTGCCAGGTCGTGGAAGGTGTCGTTGGAGTAGTCCTCCAACCCCATATTGGCAAGGTTGGTCAGCCCTGCATTGACCGCACGTCGGATGCGCTGCTCCATCGACTTGGAGTTGTTGGGACTAAAGCGGCTGCACAGCTCCGACACGGTAAATTTTCCCGATTCCGGTCCCTGCTCAATCATATAATCCACCAGTGTGATGATGTCCGCGCTGCCGCTCTCCCCGATGATGCCCAGCTTCTGCAAAATCCCGCGCAGACGTTTGATATGCGGCTTATCCTCCGGCTGCTCGGACAACAGCTTGAGCTCCGGCACCGGTGCAGCAGCCATATTTTCCTGCCCGCCCTGCATAAACAGCGACTGCATCTGCTGGAAGGTGCGCTTCATCTGGATGGAGTCCACAACGTTGGTCAGCACCCGCACGACCTCCACACCGTTGACCGGCTTCTGCAAAAAGAAGGTGACCCCGCACTCATACGCCTGCGCAACCATCTCCTTGCTGCTGACCTGCGAGAGCATGACATAGCAGATGTCTGGGTACTGCTCCTTTGCCTTGCGCACAAAGTTGATTCCATCCATAATTGGCATCAGCAGATCCACAATGATAATATCCGGGTGGATAAAGCGCAGGTCCTCCAGCGCATCCACTCCATTGGAGGCACTGCCGCACACCTCGCCCAGCTTCTTCTGCTGGATGATGATTTTCAGGATATTGCACACACTGGCATCGTCGTCAATCAAATAAAATTTCATTTGTTTTCCACCTCCAGATTTTTTTGCGGAATGCTGATGATAAAATCGGTGCAGCCTTCTTCCGACTGTACCCGGATGGTTCCTCCCATCTGACTTTCTATAATATCCCGCACCAGACTCAATCCCAGTCCACGGCTGACCTTGCCGGTTTCGTAGTCGATTTTGGTAGAAAATCCCGGTTCAAAGATGCTCGGCAGATATTCCGGCTCGATGCCGCCGCAGTTGTCATGGACACACAGCTGATAGCTTTCTCCCTGCTGGCTTTCGGAAACAACCACCTGTGCCTGCTTTTCACCCGCCGCTTCGGCAGCGTTGTTAATCAGGTTTCGCAGCACCGACATCAGCTCATAATGTTTATCGGTAAAAAAGTTTTTCTCCATCGAAAAGCTGACCTGCACATTCTCTCCAAAACCATCGAATCCATTTCGGGTGCTGTTCTGGAGGGTTTGCAGAATATCCCGCATCCACATCCCGTTCTGCTGGTCATCGTCATTCAGCGCAGCCGAAATGCCATTCATAATCAGGTAGTATTCCTTCTTGACCTCGTGAATATCCTTTGCCACTGTCAGCGCCTTTTGTGCCAGTTGTTCCATCTGCTGCGATTGCTCCTGCACAGCCATCTGGTTCAGCTGGTTGTACAGCGCATAGGATACCGCCATGGTGTCCTCGATGCGGTTGGTGTTCTTGTTCATCCAGATGACCTCGCTCTTGAGCTGTGAAGTCAGCATCAGCAGGTGGTTGTAGCGCTCTCGGTCATCCTTGTTTAGAATAAACATCCCATAAGCATCCAACGCTGCCAGACAGATGGCTGCCAACGCACTTCTGCCCAGCGCCACAATCAGCAGGCGCAGCAGCACCTCCGGCAAAAACATCCGCACCCCCAGGCGCACGCCTACCTCCACCATGTTCGACACCATATCAATGCCGACCAACGGCAACAGGCGCAGCAGCGAAAAGTGCTGCATCGGCGCCAGATGGACATATAACGCAAACAGTCCGCCGTACATCAGATAGAACAGCATCTCCGGGGAATATGCCCAAAATCCCTGTATAAAGCTGCCCTCGTGCAGCCACTCCACTGCACAGCGCACCAACAGGATGCCCGGTGCCGCAATCAAGGTGACCGGAAACACCGGAAAATTGCTGCTGAGAAAGGTCATCACCGGCAGACAGATGACCGCAAGCGAGATACGGAATCCATTGATAATCAGGTTCAGGTCGAGTTGTGCAACAAAAATCATAATGGCTGCCGACAACAGCATCAGCCTTCGTTGCTGTCCTTTTTCCGTCAGCTCGGTCCTTTCCCTCATTTTTTTCATTCGGGTGCCCTCCTTTTGGGAGTTTTTCTCCCTTTTATACATTTAGCTTGACACAAAATCACTTTTCTGTCAATAAGCACCCTTTATTCCGATGTCGAACTGGCAGTTTTAACTAAATTTACTCCCTGTTTTTTTATAAACTCCATCGTTTTCCTTTTCCTCTGTCCTCACCCAAGCATCTATCGGTTTTCCGAAACCACCACCTGCACCTCCCCGGTGTTCGCCTGACCGATGATATAAGCTGTACTCAGCACACCGCGGCGCGCCTGCATCCCAAAGCTGAGCAGCAGGTCCATCTCCCCATAGCCCGGCAGATACCGTTGACTGATACGCCATTCTCCCTGGTCCATCTCCACATCCTGAATCCTCGGCTCGATGCGCACCGGCGTGTTTGCCACCAAAAAGCTATAACTTCCCGGGCGCAGCCGGCGGGACAGGGTGGTTTCCTTATAACGCACATCTGAAAACAGCACCCGACCATCCGCTGTCAGCAAATCCAGAGCGGTATCCCCCAACAGGAAGTTTGCCATGCGCAGACATCCAAAACCTCCCATCTGTCCCGAGCAGGCGGTATCATTGACCCGCACCAGCTCCAGCGCGCCGGTGGAGGCGTTATTGACGATGACAAAGGTCAACTGCTCTCCATAGGACATCGGCACCGTCTTGCGCAGCAGCAGCGTCCTGCCGCTGCCGGCATTGATGAGGCTGACGGTGCGGAACCCTTCTGCAAAACAATAATATGTAGAAAAATTACCGAACGCCAGATTGCTTGCCACCCGCTGGGAGCCGACGTTGACATTTAAAGAACCCGCCTGCACCGCCGCATGGAAAAATCGGACCCGACAGCAGCGCATGACCGGCTGACCGGGCTGGGTGACGATGGGCGGGATCGGCTGCGGATAGACCGGCGGTGCGGAGCCGTCCACATCCGGGTAGCTCGGCAGCGTCTGCGGCGTATCCGGCACCCCTTCCACTGCCGGTCCCGAGCCATCCACATCCGGGTAGCTCGGCAGTGTCTGCGGCAAATCCCGCTGCTGTTGTTCCTGATAAAACTCATTTGTCTGTTGATTCATCTTCTTCACCTTCCATCACAGGATAGGGAAAGGCTTCCCCTCCCTTTCATCGTATGAAACTTCCTGTAAATGGTGCTTCCCCTAGCGTCGAAGAATATTTACTGTATCGGTCGCAACCGCCCGGCAAAAGGCGCTGTCATGCTCGACGAACAGCATCGTTCCTTCAAAATCCGCCACCAGCTGCTCCAGCTGGATGCGTGAAAAGATGTCGATATAGTTGAGCGGTTCATCCCAAAGGTAAAGGTGCGCCTGCTCGCACAAGCTCTTTGCAATCAGCACCTTTTTCTTCTGTCCCTGGCTGTATTGCTGCATCGGCAGGTCGAACTGTTCCCGCTCAAATCCCAGGTTGCGCAGGATGGACAGGCAGCGGCTTTGGTCAATGCTGCACTCCTGTAAATAGTCGCACAGATTTCCCTGCAAAAAGGAGGCATCCTGCGGCACCAGCGACAGCCGCAACCCCGATGCCCGCTCCAGCTGACCGCAAAAGGGAAGCTCCTCCCCCATCAGCAGCCACAGCAGGCTGGTTTTTCCACAGCCGTTCCTGCCGTGCAGGGCAATCTTGTCCCCTGCACGAACTGCAAAGCTAATCGGTTCAAACAGCTCCCGTCCGTCAAAGCAGACGGAAAGCTCTCTTGCCTGCAAAAGCGTTTTGGCAAAATGCTCCACCGGCTGCAATTTGAGCTTGCCGGTGTTTTCCACTCCCTTGAGCAGCTCCTCTTTTTGCCGGATTGCCTGCTCGCGGCGGGACTGGATGTTTTTGGAGCGCTGCATCATCTTGGCTGCTTTATGCCCGATAAACCCACGGTCGCAGGGTCCTTCTCCAATCTTGCTGCTTTCCACCTTGCCTGACCAATCGGCTGTCCGCCGCGCCGCCGTTTGCAGTCGACCAATCTCCTTTTTAAGCCGTTCGTTCTGCTCCCTTTCCGACTGCACCCTCGTCTGATAATCCTGGTACCAGCCGGTAAAATCCCCTTTGCGCAGCTGGATGCCATCCCGGTCGAGCGAAAAGATATGGTCGACACACCCATCCAGAAAATCGCGGTCGTGGGACACCAGCAAAAATCCCTTCTGCCTTTTTAAATAGTCCGCCACCAGCTGTCGGGATTCGGTGTCCAGGTGGTTGGTCGGTTCGTCGATCAATGGAAAAGCGTTTTCCTGCAAAAACAGCGCAGCCAGCTGTAACTTGGTCTTTTCTCCGCCAGACAGCTGCTCAAACGGACGCCACAGCGCATCCTCTGGAAATTCCAACAGAGAAAGCTCCCGCTCCAGCTGCCACTGCTGACAATCCGGGCAGATTTGCTGAGCAACCTCGAGCGCCAGCCATTCTGGATGCTCCACCGGCGCCGGAAAATAGCCGAAGCGAACTTTGGTCTGGATGCTGCCGGTAAATCCACGCAGCCCGTATGCTTCTCCCTGTGCGCCCAGCAGCAACCGCAGCAGGGTGGTCTTTCCTCTGCCGTTTCGTCCGGTCAGTCCCAGATGCCAATCGGTGTCCAGCGCAATCGAAAGGTCCTCAAAGACCGGTTGATAGCTGCCCTCGTAACAAAAGGACAGGTTGGATAATAAAATCATAGCCATTGGCATTCACCTCTGAAAAATAAAAAAATGGGGAGCAGCAGGAAAAATTCCCACTGCTCCCCAAAAGCCCTGCCCATCAGACAATGAGCAGAAACATTCTATTCTTTCAGATTACGGCTGCACAAAGGCAGACCGTTTCGGTCAGAAAGGAGCTGCGCAGTTTTCTTTTTCCCGCTGCATGGCAAACGACAACGACGACCGGTCTTTCTCGGTCGCTGACAGTTATCTTCTGTTTGCCTGTTCATCGTTAGCAGGAAAAATTGCGCAATCCTTTCACCTCAATCCTCTTGTAAAAGTTAAAATACGTTCCTATCATATCAACCTTCCTGCCTTTTGTCAAGCGAGATTCATTTGTTTTTACTTTAACAAACTAAAGTCTTGTCCTACGCAAGAAAGTATGGTATAGTGACATTGAATGAAATATTCTGGTTAAAACCAGATAAATAGACAAAGAGCAAGCCATCCAGGAGAGGAGAAAACACTGTGAACCAGCAAAAGGAGATCATCGTTGTCGGACACAAAAGCCCGGACACCGATTCGATCTGTTCCGCCATCGCCTACGCCAATCTGAAGAACAAACTGACCGGGCAGCAGTATACCCCGCGGCGCGCCGGTGACCTGAACAAAGAAACCGCCTTTGCCCTGTCCTACTTCGGGGTAGAGCCACCTGCCTATCTGGCAGATGTACGCACCCGCGTTTCTGACATGGAGATCAAGGAGGTTCCCGCGGTCAATGCCAAAATTTCCATCAAGCAGGCATACAGCCTGATGAAGGAATGTGAAGCAAGCACCCTGTGCATCACCAACGAGGAAAACCATCTGGAAGGATTGATCACCATTTCCAACGTTGCGGCATCCGACATGGACGTCTATGACAACCGCATCGTTTCCAAGGCAAAAACCCCATACGAAAATATTGTTAAGGTTCTGGAAGCCAAGGTCATCTGCGGCGATGTCAGCGGCACCTTTGACCAGGGACGGGTCACCATTGCCGCCAACACACCCGAACGAATGGTCGATTACGTTGCCGAACACGACATGGTCATCATCGGCAACCGCTTTGAATCGCAGTTTTTCGCCATTGAAATCGGCGCCTCCTGCATCATCCTGTGCACCAACGCCGAACCCAATGAAACCATCATCGAGCGCGCCAAAAGCAAGGGCTGCATCATCCTGTCCAGCCCCTATGATTCCTACACCGTTGCCCGACTGATCAACCAGAGTATGCCCATCGACTTTTTTATGACCGCTCACCACATCCTGTCCTTCTCACTGGAGGACTACACCGACGATGTCAAAGAGGTCATGGCAAGGGAGCGCCACCGCTACTTCCCGGTGCTGGATGAGCACGGCTGCTACATCGGTCAGCTGTCAAAACGCTCCTTCCTGGCTGC
Organism: Clostridium sp. CAG:169; assembly: GCA_000435195.1. Lineage (GTDB taxonomy): Bacteria > Bacillota > Clostridia > Oscillospirales > Ruminococcaceae > Negativibacillus. The sequence continues at coordinate 42,673 of FR880216.1, forward strand.
ACAGAAAAAGCAGCTTATCCTGGTGGACCACAACGAAAAGAACCAGGCGGTCAACGGAATCGAGTGCGCCGACATCCTCGAGATCATCGACCACCACCGTCTGGGCGGACTGGAAAGCATCAATCCGGTCTACTTCCGCAACCAGCCGCTGGGCTGCACTGCCACCATCATCTATCAGCTCTACCGTGAAAATGCAGTGGAAATCGAGCCGAAGATTGCCGGATTGCTTTGCTCCGCCATTCTGTCGGACACATTGATGTTCCGTTCGCCGACCTGCACCGCCGTGGACCGCGCGGCTGCCGAGGACCTTGCCGGTATTGCCGGTATCGACATCCCGCAGTACGCACAGTCGATGTTTGAAGCAGGCAGCGACCTTTCCTCCCGCTCCACTCAGGAAATTTTCTATCAGGACTACAAGACCTTCTCTGCCTCCGATGTCAGTTTTGGTGTGGGACAGGTCACCTCGGTCAGCGCTGCCGGACTGCGCCAGCTGATTCCTTCTCTCCAGAAGCTGATGGATGAGACCTACGCCCAAAACCCTTCCACCATGCTCTTCTTCCTGCTGACCAACATCATCGAAGAAAACAGCATCGTGCTGTGCAGCGGTCACAAGGCGCAGGAACTGCTCAAGCAGTCCAACCACATCGAGCAGATTCCAGAGGAAGGCTTGCTGCTGCCGGGAATGGTTTCCCGCAAAAAGCAGTTTGTCCCCTCCATCATCGCAACCTTGCAGCAGTAGGCTCCCTCTCAGCAGCAACACCCTCCCGTCCTTCCTCAAAAAAGGAAGGACGGGATTTTTTGTTTTCCATATTGACAACTTTCCTTGTCAATGCTATACTGAAGCCAAGGAAATTGACAAGTATATTTGTCAGTTTAAAATGAATCCTTGTCATAAAAGGAGGTGCCTTGATGCCGCTGCACAATCGTCTGAAGGAGTACCGCGCGCGCTACCGCCTGAGCCAGACCGAGCTGGGAAATCTTGCCGACGTTTCCCGACAGACCATCAGTTTGATTGAACGAGGGGACTACAACCCTTCGGTCACCCTTGCTCTCAAGCTGGCAAAAATTTTGAACGCTTCGGTCGAACAGCTGTTTAGCTACACCGAAGAAGAACAATGACCCGTACGCCCTTTTTAAAGGAGGAAATACCATGAAAAAATATCCTGCCATTAAATTCATTCTCATCACCGTTGTCTCCGGCATCTGCGGTGCTGTGCTTTCTTTTCTGCTCTCTTTTCAACAAGCGGCTCTGATTTCTGCCATCCAGTCGCTGAGCCGGTTGCTCGGCTCCGCTCTGCCTGCTCTGCACCTGTCGGTCTGCCTGTTCCTGTCCGGTATGTCGGTCTTTTTCACAAGCAAGCTGCGCCGGCAGATTGCCCGCTCCAACCCACAAAACCAGGAGGAATTGTTTGAACAGATTGAAAGCAACGACCACTGCACCGAAATTCTCACCATCAACACCCTTTCGGTCATTCTCAACTTCTTTTTCCTCGGGGTATCCTTTGTCTATAAAAACCCGCGGCACATCCTCATCAGCGCCGCTGCTGCCCTGCTCTTTCTGACACTGAACACCTGGGTGGAGGTTTCCCACGTCAACATGGTCAAGCGGATGAACCCTCGCTTTGAAAAGGTGGACCCGCTCTCCCTGCGTTTTTCCTCCCAGTGGGAAAGCAAGTGCGACGAGGCGCAAAAGCTTGGGATGTACCGCGCTGCCTTTCGCAGCTTCCGCATCTCCCAACTGGGATTCCTGGGCGCCTTCGCAGTCTGCGCCTTTACGGAGCTGTTCTATCCGCTGGGACTGATGCCCTTTCTCCTGATTACCGTTTTCTGGGGACTGCACAGCCTGAGCTTTCTGTTTGCCTGCAAAAAAGAAAAGGTATAAAAACACAAAACACCGCCGGAGAAGCCCGTTGCTTCTCCGGCGGTGTAATTTTTTCTTCTCAGGAAAGATTCAGCCTTTCCGGGATATACTTTTCGATGATGCTCCTTGCGCTGTCGTTGTCCTCCAGCATCAGCATCACCACATAACCGCCGCGCTCAAAGATGAGCGCATTTTCTGCGATGGACGCCGAGTTGTAAACGTCGTAGTTTGCAAATTCCCGGGTCCTGAAGTCCTTGCGCTCCCGCAGCTGACTGAGGATATTTTCTCTGTGGCTGACCCCTTCCTCATCTTTGCCCTCCTTGGGCAGCACGATGTAGACGTCGTCCGCACCAAAGTCGGTTTCCACATAGCGGACATATGCCTGCTCATAATCCTTCGCATCCAGTCCCACCACCGCAGCAATCTGCTCGGCGGTCGGCTCCTCTACCAGTCCGATGCGTTTGCCCAGCTGGCTGTAAATCTGCTCGAGCGCCCGCTGCGGCTTTGCTGTATTCTTCTCTGATTTTGTCTGCGCGGTCTGCTCCTGGGTCTCCTGCGGCGGCAGGGTGGTGTCCAGCGCCTCACAGCCAAACAGGCTCAGGCTAAACATCATCGCTGCCAGCAGCGCAGCCATCTTTTTCATATAACGATTCATCCGTTCTTGATTTCCACCTTTCCCCCTGCGGGGTTATTCGTTGGTCGATCCTGTAAAGATTATAATCCATATCAAAAATACGGTCAAGCGCAGCCCTTTGCCATTTTCCGAAAGTTTACACTCTGCTCAATTTTCTCTTTACGCGGTCCGGCGAATATGTTACAATACTTTTATCTTTATGTCCACCGGTCTGTACCGGTAATTTTGAAAAGAAGGGAATACTGTTTTATGAAAACCTCCATCTTTGCTGTCATCGCCGTCGTCCTTGTGGCGCTTGCCGTTGTCCTGCTGTGGTATCTGCGCAAGTCCATGCTGTTTTCCAAAGGCAATTACGGCAAAAAGACAGTCAAATCCATCCTGAACCGCTATGCAATCTCCCGCAACTACAAGGTGCTGGAAAATGTACAGCTTCAACTCGACGGAAAGACCCAGACCATCGACTTTGTGCTGGTCGGCTTCTTCGGACTGCTGTTTGTTTCCGCTTTGCAGGGCGAGGGTGATTTTTACGGCGACCTCAAGGAGCCTCGCTGGAGCTTTGTGGATGCTGACCACGACCGCAAGGTCCGCTTTGACAACCCTGTGCTGGAAATGGACAAAAAGGTCGACCTCTTCCGCCGCCTGATGTCCCAGAAAAAGGTGTACAACCTGAAGATTGACACCGCTGTCGTAGTCGTCGGCACCAAATCGGAGGTCCCGATGTACCTCAGCCACATGGGTGAGGAAAACATCGTGATGACCGTCAAGGATTTCAAACGCTTTTTGGAAAAGGAAAAATTTGAAAAGGACAACAACGTCGATGTCGCTGCCATCGCACAGACCATCGCCTCCCTTGGAGAATAAGATTGCAAACAGGAAGGGCAAAAGCCCTTCCTGTTTTTTGCCCGTTTGCAATGTTTCACCCCAATTTTAGTGATATTGCTACCCTCCTTCCTCTTGCTCCTTCCGGTTTTGCCGTTCCTTACAAAAACCATCCTCTTCTTTTTTCTCTTCCTACGGCAAACTGGCTTTTGTTCTCTTGCCTTCCCTGCGTTTTTCTCGTCCCTCCTTGCGTTTTGAAGCAAAGGGACTGCTCTGCCCTGTTCCCGAAAAATTTCCCTTTTTTCGCTAAAAAATACCGGGATAAATTGTGCAGCCTTCTGAGCTGTCAGAAAAAATTTGCGCAGAGCAAATCCAACATCTTGTTGTTTCACGCACCATTCTTCACAAAAAGCACTAAATCTGCTTTTGCACCAAATGGAGCGCAGCAGATTTTCGTGGCTTTGCCTAATTGACTAAAAAACGCAGGGCAGATACAATAATAAGGAGAAAGAAAAAGCTGGTCTTCAAACGACCAGCTTTCCTATTGTTTCGCTCCAAAATGATTCGCACAAAGGAGAATGTTCATGTTCAACACCATCATCAAACGGGACGGAAGGACCGCCGCCTATGACGTGGAGAAAATCGCACGGGCGATCTTTCGCGCAGCGACCTCGGTGGGAGGCAAGGATTACCAGACTGCTTACCGCCTTGCTTTGCAGGTCCAACAGCGTCTGGAGGAAAAATATCCTCCCTCTCATCTGCCCACTGTCGAGCAGATTCAGGACATGGTGGAAAAGGTATTGATTGAAAACGGACATTCCCGCACTGCCAAAGAATATATCCTCTACCGCGCACAGCGCACCCGTGTGCGGGAGATGAACACCGCCCTGATGAAGGTGTATGAGGACCTGACCTTCAAAAGCGCTGCCGAAAACGACATCAAGCGGGAAAACGCCAATATCGACGGCAACACCGCCATGGGCACCATGCTCAAATATGGCTCGGAGGGCGCCAAGGCTTTTTATGAGATGTTTGTGCTGGACCCACAGCACGCACAGGCACACGACTGCGGCGACATCCACATCCACGACCTTGACTTTTTCTCGCTGACCACCACCTGCTGCCAGATCGACCTGAGCCGTCTGTTTGCCGGTGGCTTCAACTCCGGGTATGGCTATCTGCGCGAGCCGGAGGACATCGAGGACTATGCTGCTTTAGCATACACCGCCATCCAGTCCAACCAAAACGACCAGCACGGCGGACAAAGCGTCCCCAAGTTTGATTTTGATATGGCGCCCGGCGTTGCCAAAACCTACCGCCGCAGCTATCGCCGCAACCTTGCCAAAGCCTGCGAGCTGCTGTGCCCTTTGCAAGCCGACAGCGATGGTTTGACCACCGTCCTCGACCGCACCTTTGCACAGCTGGAGCAGGATGGGTTACTTCCTTCTCTGGAAGACAGCCAGGCGTATACCCTGGCAGAGCGCCGTCTGCTGACCGAACAGCTGGGCTGCCCGGACGAATCGGTCGAATCCGCCCAGCGGTTTGCGCAGAAATATTCCTATGAAGAAACCGAACGCGCGACCTATCATGCGATGGAATCGCTGATTCTGGATTTAAACACCATGCACTCCCGCGCAGGCGCACAGACTCCCTTCAGCTCGCTCAACTACGGGACCGACACCTCCCCCGAGGGCAGAATGGTCATCCGCAGCCTTTTGCTGGCAGAGCAGTCCGGTCTGGGGCACGGCGAAACGCCCATCTTCCCCATCCACATCTTCAAGGTAAAGGAAGGGGTCAACTACCGTCCCGAAGACCCGAACTACGACCTGTTCTGTCTGGCGTGTCAGGTTTCCGCCAAACGGCTGTTCCCCAACTTTTCCTTTTTGGATGCACCCTATAACCTGCAATACTACCGCAGCGGTCACCCGGAAACCGAGGTCGCCTATATGGGCTGCCGCACCCGCGTCGCTGCCAACGTCTATGACCCCACCCGCGAAATCACCACCGGTCGCGGCAACCTGTCCTACACTTCCATCAACCTGCCTCGTCTGGGACTGCTTGCCAATAAAAATCTGGACCTCTTCTTTGAGCTGCTCGACCAGAAGATTGATTTGGTCATCCAGCAGCTGCTCGACCGCTTCCGCATCCAGGGGCAGAAAAAGGTCATCAACTTCCCCTTCTTGATGGGACAGGGTGTCTGGCTGGACAGCGAAACCCTTGGACCGGAGGACGAGGTCGGGCAGGTGCTGCGCCACGGTACGCTGACCATCGGCTTCATCGGGCTGGCAGAAACGCTGGTCGCTTTGATTGGTCAGCACCACGGACAAAGCGAATATGCGCAGAACCTGGGACTGGAGATCATCGGTCATATGCGGGCGCGGATGGATGCTGCCAGCGAACAGATGAAGCTCAACTTTTCGCTGATTGCCACCCCGGCAGAAGGGCTGTCCGGCAGATTTGTCAAGATTGACCGCCAGCGCTTCGGTGTCATCCCGGGCATCACCGACCGCGACTACTACACCAACTCCTTCCACATTCCGGTCTACTACGACATCAACGCCTTCGAGAAGATTCGCCTGGAAGCTCCCTACCACGCGCTGACCAACGGCGGGCACATCACCTATGTCGAGCTGGACGGCGACCCCTGCCAGAACACCGAAGCCTTCATGCAGCTGATTTGCTGTATGAAAGAGGCAGGCATCGGCTACGGCTCCATCAACCACCCGGTCGACCGCGACCCTGTCTGCGGCTACACCGGCATCATCGGGGACGAGTGTCCCCGTTGCCACCGCCACGAAACTGCCGAGCAACCGATGGAGCGCATCCGCCGCATCACCGGCTATCTGGTCGGCTCGTTGGAACATTTCAACAACGCCAAACGCGCGGAGGAGCACGACCGCGTCAAGCACCAGACCGTTTCTCCGCAATCCATCTAAAAAACGCTCTGCGACAAAATTGTCGCAGAGCGTTTTTCTTTTCAGCATTTTTATCAAACAGCCAACTGCTTTCCCAGTTGGTATCCCCAGCGGGCAGCACCGATCGTGCTGAGCACCAACAGACCCACGAGGGCATAGCCAAACAGCATCCCGGTGAGCAACCGGCGGATGTTGCCGCTTTCATAGCGTGTCAACCGCTGTATTCCGCCATCCAGCACCAGCGGCAGCAGCAACCACAAGCAAATCTTACCATCCGGCAGACCGAATATCCAAAACGCCGCCGGAGCCAGAAGAATTCCAATCAGCTCTCCTGTGCAGCGGGCACACAGAGGAAACTGTTTGCCGCGAAAAAAGAACGAGCGGTCGCTGCGGCAATGACAGCCAAAGATGATGGGCAGCCACCGGTATAGCCATCTCATCATTTTTTAGGAGAACACCCCATAGGTGACTGCGGATAGGATGATAAACAGATAGTACAGGACTACCAGCACCACCGAGACCAGCGCACCGATTCCGGCTGCTTTGGCGGTCCTGGGTTTTGTATCCTTCCACACCAGATACAGCACCAGTCCTGCCACCGGTACACAGCAGCCCAGCAGTCCCCAGCCGAAGCCTCCGTTGTCGATGACCGGTGGTTTGTCGTCCTGTCTTGCCCCACAGCTTGGGCAGACCTGTGCAAAATCTTCCATCGGTTGTCCACAATGTTTACAGTACATGACATCCCCTCCTTTTCTTTTCAGTGTATAAAAAATGACGAATACTGTCAAGTGATATTTTAATAAAATCCCGTTAATCCCTTCCGTTTTTTCCGATTCACAAAATCACAAAAGCCGGATAAACCTCCACCTGTTTATCCGGCTCTTTTCCCATATCCTACACCTTACTTCTCACTGGTGTGGTACAAATGATAAAAATACTGCTGCTTTTCCATCAGCTGTAAAAAGGAGCCTTGCTCCACGATTTTGCCGTGCTGTAAAACGATGATTTCGTCATATTGACACAGAATCTCTTTGGAATCGGTGTGGGAAACACTGATGATGGAATAGCCCTGGTCGAACAGATGCTGTTCCAACTCTTTTCTGCCATCTATGTCCACCGCGGAAAACGCTTCATCCAGCAAAAAGAAGGTCGGGTTTCTCAGTATGGTGCGCGCCAACGCAACCCTTTGCTTTTCTCCTCCCGACAGATTATGCACCCTGGTTTCCTCTGTGCTGTTCATGAACGAAGAAATGTTCAAAATTTCTCCAATCTGCTGTATCCTTTTCGGCGGATACGGTTGATAAAGGGTGATGTTGTCCTGTACCGGCGCAGTAAACAGATACGGCTCTTGATAATCCATCAGAATATTTCTGCTAAAATCGTTGTTGTCAATCTGCTCTGCCGGTATCCCATCCATCAAAACCAGACCGGAGTCCGCACAAACATTTCGATTGATGATCTTTAACAGGGTACTTTTTCCACTTCCGTTTTCTCCCACAATCAGGTAGCGTTTTCCCCGCTCGAAAGTCAGGTTGACCTGATCCAAAATCGGACGTCCTTCTCTGACAACACTGACCTCTCGAAGCTCGATCTTGTCAAGCTGTGACAGATGCCGGTCTCTCGGCGTCCGGCTGTTCAGCGGGCGGCGAATCATATCGCAGAGCCTTTTCTTGATTGGCATGACCGAATGAATGGTGTTGATGTGGTAAGAAAGGGTTACAATCGGATTGGCAATCAAATTGGAAATTTGTATAATTGCCAGCAAAGCTCCTACGCTGATTTTACCCACCGCAATCAGGTACACACCTATGATGAGTACCAGAAAGTCGTTTGAGTAACCAATCACCATGCTGGCAAGATTTGCGTTTTCCTGCACCTTTGTGTACTGGTAATCGGCATGATTTGCCTGTTGTCCCGACACCGTCACGTCTTCTAAAACCGTCTTTTCCACACAATAGCTTTTCATCAGTGGAATACAACAGATGCTGTCCTTGAGTTTGACATTAAACTGCTTCAAAGTATCTGAAATCTGCTGTTTTTTCTCCTGCAAAACCTTTTTAAACACGAGGGGAACAATCGCCAGCGCCACCAGATTCAAAACGATGATGCAGGCAATGACCGAATTGATGTTTGCCAGCGCCAAAAAAGAAAAGATGATAGTCAAGCAAGAATAGATCATGCTTAAAATCGTATCATAGAAATCGCTGCACACCATTGGAATGTCATTATTAAAGACCGACAAAAGCTCCGCTTCCTTTTCGGAGGACAGCTTTTCATTGTTTTCATAATAAACGCAGTCCAACACCTTTTCACGGTAAAATTGTTTGACTTGATTCAAATAGCTCTTTTTACTCAATGCCCGTCCTCTGGAGCAGGCAACCAACAGGGTCAAAGCTGCAAACAGAAGGATGAATAATCCCTTGAGCGAAGAAAACTCACCTGCCGAAAGCCGGTCCAATATCCGCTGTGTCAGCAAAGGATAGACCACATTCGCAGACACATAGCCCAATACAAACAGCTGTATCAGCAAAAATTTCTTTTGAATCGAAGAACCCATATTCTTCCCTCCTGTGCGTATCCTCTCTACGCATACAAAACACACTATATCTTTGGATATACAAAAAGCCTTCCCATAAGGAAGGCTTTTTGGCAGATATAAACCCCGAAAGGGAAATTATCTCTTGGGTAAGTGAGATTAGCGCTTGGAGAACTTCAAGGACTTGGCGCTGCCCCTGCCAAACACCCGGTGATTTCTTCGCTTTCCACCTGATTTTTGGCTTAATACTGCGGTTTTTCTACACATCAGATTCTAATTTTTATCCTCGTGCATGACGCACGAAAAGCAGGTTTTGCTCCTTATGTGTGCCTTGCGTATCGCTGCCCAGGGCGACGCAGGACAACAGTACGGAAAGAAACTTGGTTGCTGTTCTCGTCATCGCCTCAATTTTTTCAACGATGCGCTTCAAGTGTATTAGTGCACGTAAGTATAGTATAACACAATGCACAGGCATGGTTACTTCAATTCCAGTAGCCATGCCTTTTTCATAAGTCAACCTATTATCTATATACCAAAAAGTTTTCTAATTGTCATTTTTCTTTTCTATGGGATAGCACACTGAAAAATCATGAGAGCTAAATGTTACGAAAAGTTTTTCTTCAATCATTCGATTTAAAGGCTCTCTGGAGAACACCTTGATTTCAAAAGATGTCGCCTTTTCGCCACTGTTAATCGTCGGTAAGGTCTTTTCGTACAAAATGGAAAATGATTTGTATCCTAATATATTTAATACTGGATTTACAAAATACATTTCATTCGCAATATAAACCCAGATAATTAGTATCAGTAAAAAAACAAAAATCAAAATATCCCTAAGTTTAGTTGGATCAACGCCAAAAAAGGAAATTACAAATAAAGAAAAGTAGGTAAAATAATAGTCTGCTGTAATATTTTCTGTTTTTTTCAAAATTACAGTTTCTTTCGATAGTCTTTTTGCCTTTAAAAAACTAGATTGAAATCGAAGAATACCAACGACACTGGTCATCAACAGTAACAGCCATACCGCAAGCATACTGGCATTAAACCAAAAAATATTAGATTGGCCTTTTAATAGCGGCAGCAGCTCCTTATTTTCTACAGCTGAAAATGCGCATATAGCAGCACAAAGATTCTCTGCTCCGAATATTAGAAACAACGGTAGGAAACAGCTTAATGCCAATGAGAACTTTACGGGCTTACTCATTTTCCATCAATCCATTCAATTCCTTGGTAATCAAATCTAAGTTGATACGTCCACACAAGATTCCCATAACTGTTTTAAATGAGTTCTCGTCTATAACTATTTTATCATCTTCAGTATACGATATAAAGGATAGCTCGGGACGACTTTCTATTTGAGCTCGAATATATTGTGGAGTGAATTGTTTAATTTTTTCGAGACGTCCCTGTAGTACAATCTTTGCCATGGCATTTTTTTGTCGAACGGATTTGCCCAAAAATCCCATAAATGCGTCACCGTCACCGATAAAATCTAACTCTCGAATTTCTGGTTCGCTCGCCGCCACCTGATTATTAACAACCTCATCAAATCTGAAAATTTTGTTAAAATTTTTTTCATTAATTATATAGCAGCGCTGGCCTGAAATGACAGCATCGACCCAGGGAGTGAGAGCAAGAATCTCACCTTTTTCTTCGTGGAATCTTCCTGTAGGCCTTTTCGTAAATCGAACATTGTTGCTGTACCAAGCTGCAACATTTCGATATGTAGTAAAGAAAAACACATGTTCGCCATTATCAAATTCAATGTCCATCAATATGGTATTTCCTTTGCAATTATAATCATCAACCGTAATCTCTGCCCGATCCACATTTTGTATTTCATTCCGTGCGGATTTCATTGCCGGCCAAAGTGTGAGAGTTTCTGTATCAATGACCTGTAACGTGTTTCTTTCGATGGAGTTCGGAATATATGGGACAAACTCGTTTTCCTCCATAATGTCCGACAGTGTGCCAAAGTATTTTGTAAGAAGAACACTACTTATCTCCTCTGGAAACACTTTCATAGAACTCGGCTTACTATTTTTAAAAACAAACAAATTGGCATTAATTACCTCGTCCCTTTTTTCAAGGATATGCCTGAAATCTTCTGTGTATGTCATACTCTATATTTATCTCCTGATAATGGACATCATTTTCTTAAACATTAGTTTACTCAGTAATACAACAAAGGTGCGATCGCATACTTTGTAAAACTTCTTACTGCAAATATTGTACAATCAACGCTCCTGCAATATTCGCTCCTGCTCCGATCAGGAAATCTTTCAAGCCGCTTAAGGTTGCTCTAATAACTCCGGGCTTTGCCTGTGCGGCAATTTTCGATTCAGATTCAGAAATCAATTCTTCTGCGATTTCTCGGTCTTCTTCGGACATCTGTTCATCTTGAATTGCTTTTTTAATTTGTCGGATCAAATCCGATGCCTGCTCATAGTTAAAAGAAAGGGAGTTGCGATCACCTGAAACAACCTGAGACCGCTTTATGTTACCATTTACAACGGTTCCGTAATAATTGTTAATGGTCTGAGGTACCTTTTGAGCCATAGCTGTTTCCTCCTGACTAAATCGCATGCCTTCACCTAAAACACCTTCACTCTCTAGGCGAATAGTCCATTCAAGCAAGCAGTTTTGTACTTGGTCAACAATAGCTTTTAGAATATGGGCACTAACGTGTAATGAATAATTAGTTGGAAATGGAGAAGAGCACATTTTATCAATCGTACGTTCTATATCTCCCGGATAACTTAGCAAGACATGTCCCTCAGACGTTTTATATAACTCCAGGATTTCACTTATTGAATTTCCTAGAAGTCTAGTACACAACAAACTCTGGAACTCACTATCTTGAAAAACCACGGGAATCCATCCATGGTATGGGTTCCACGCTTTCAAAAGGCCGTTAACTTTACGATACTCAGGTATATTATCTTGATTCTCACCAGCGTACCCATTTAATTCGTGCATAATCCAAGTATCAAATTCTTTCAATTTTAACTTTGATGCAATCAAATGCGCTTTTCTCAGCGCATTTAAAACATCACAGTCTGGATTCAGCACTTCTTTCTGCAAACCCAAAACTATACTGCTCATCTTATCACCTCATTTCACCCATGCCTGTTTACTCATTAGTATGGTTAAAAACTTTTACAGAATTTTATCAGCAGTATTTACAAGGATTCTTTGTTGAACAGATAACTTATTCCTGTGCTCCCTTTTTCAGATTACAATCCCGGCAAAGCATTTGACAGTTATCAGGCGTCGTCTTGCCGCCTTTGCTCCACGGTGTAATATGATCAGCGTGCATCTGTTCAAACTCAAATTCTTCACCACAAATAGCACACTTATGTCCCTGCTTCTCGTAAGCAGCCAGAGCATCTCGACGGTCAAAAGCACGGATTGACAGTTTCTTTTCTTCGCCAGTCAACGGGGACTCATAAATACCGGATTTTTTGGTCACATCTTCATCGCCCATGAGTCGCTGAATTTCCGTCTCCAACCTCTTGGGGCCAAGGTCTGTCCGCTTGCCGTGCTGATTGTAGAAAAGGCCCCACGGAAGCCCCTTCATTTCTTTGCGCTTTTTCGGAAAAATCGCTTGTACCCAGTCGATCACAGAGCGGAAATAGTTCCACAACTGCACCGCACTGGGGTCATTCTGATGTTCAGCCATGTACGCTTCAATGGTTTTTCCTTCGGCGCTGGCCGCCCAGAAAATGGCCGTTTCAAGGTATTCCTGACGGATAGAAGCGCCTTTCAGATAATTGCCAGCCAGCGTACCTGCTGCGCAGCCGGTCTTAGAGAAATACCGCTTTGCGTCAGAAGTCCAGCTGCCGGCATAAACGGCGTTCCGCAACTCCTGATCAGTCAATCTTCGCCTGCAATGTTGATAATACGGAACCATTCCAGCTTTTCACTGTCCGTACCATCACACACATATACAAATAGAGGATAGTCAAGAATCTGCTGCTTCTTGTCGGCTGGCAGGTTATAAAAATACTTATCATCCACAGAGAAAGAGCCGTCCACGTATTCACAGAGAGAGATTGTGCGCTGCTGGCCGTCCAGCACCTCGAACCCATCGGAACCGTTCTCTTTCTTTACCTTACACCAATACATCACGTTGAGCGGCAAGCCCTTCATGACGGTGCGAATGACCTCATCACGCTGAGCGTCTTTGTAGACAAATTCACGCTGATATTTGGGCCTTATATCCAGGCGCTCATCGTATCCACCGACACCTTCTTCTGCGTCGTTAAAGTAGCCCTCGCAGACTTCACCAACAGTCACTTTTAACTCATTGATTTACATATTATTCCACCTCTTTCGGCAGTTCTGGGTGTTTGTTGCGAATAAGTAATCTCGCATATGTTGATTTCAGGGTTCCATCGGAAAGTCTGATAGCTCCACGACGATTGCAGTCACCATAATTTGCCCCATCCTCTTTAGAATAAACTCTTGTCGTAAGCCCATATGGATTATTTCGATCGATCCCTGTAATTTAATCTTAAACAGATTTGCTGATGGGATTTAGCACAGATTATTTATATTGTTTTCATTATTCAGGTAGCACAGGCTATCTGATTTTTTGTTGCCAAGATGTTGCCAGCATTCAAAAAGATTTAGAAGCTTTTATATGGCAAAGTTGCAATGAAACAGTTCGTTGATTGACTTCTGAATATTTTTATCATCTACGCCACAAATTTTCAACTGAATGGCATAAATAATCCGCTCCAAGAATATCAAATCCAAAAGTGATAAACCTATGAAATCTTTGTCCAAATCTCCATGTGCAAAATGATTTCTCTGATCTGCAAGTCGTGAACCCATCTTGCTGTAATCTAATTCCTCATTGTTGTAACTATACAACTGGCGTCCAAATGCATTAAGTATTTCGCCATAATCATTCCCAATTTTTTCAATCTTGTTTGCCAGACTTGGACTGCGTTTTACAGATTTTAATAGAGATTTGTAAATCTCCTTTGCTTTTCCTTTACTGTCTGAAATTAACTGTTCTAATTTTCCAGTAACCTCTGTTTCTGCCGCTAAACGTTGTGTACTCTTGGGAATCCCATCCGGATACAATCTGTTAAATTCCCATTCAAAGGCAGCTGTAATCATAACGAAACGTGCTGCATCAATGTGTTGCCCTGTTGCGTAGGATTCAGGCAAATTTCGCAAATATATCTCATTATCGGCGATATTTGATAAAAGCTCACCTTCATGTCCTGCTATATGTATCTGTTTAATATAACGCCCATCTTTCAATGTTTTAGTATCAATGTCATTAGGTTTTTCACCAAAAACATACATCGCTGCAAAGAGTTCGTGTTTGCCATCTTCACATGGAGCTGCTAAATTCACTTCACTAAAATGAACATCTTTTCGATAGCAAAGAAACTGGATAAACTGTTTTGCTATATACCAAAGTTGCAGAATAAAGCGGTAATCATCTGTTGCATCGAGTTCAAATAGCATATTCGAAGAAAGTTTCATTGGCGGCTCCCAGTTTTTTGTACTCATTGTGCGAGAGACTCCAAAAGAAACTGATACAGACTTAGAATCAACAGTAAATTCCTGTTTCTGCGTTGTTGTACAATCAAAATCTCTTGTTTTCACTTCAAAAGTTCCGGAATTCACAAAAGAATCCGGAACAATAGTATACTCAATGGCTTGACTTGTTGGATGAATACCGTTAATTTCGGGCCCAGTAAAAGCAATACGGTCAATCTTATCTCTTTCATATTTACATATGATATATGCTTCTAAAGCGATAAGTAAAACAGAATTTTGATGTGCAATATATGAGCCTTTCTTTGGTAGAAAAACAATTTTTTGATTGGTTTCGTTGCATCTTCCGATTATAACATCTTGTTCCATACGAGGGGGATCGCCCCATGTGTAGGTCCCCTGCACAATTTCTTTCATGCCGAACTTCCACATATCATTACGCTTTTCAGTAGATTCCGGAATCATCCTGAGGGTTTCTCCTGAAAAAACAAACTGATAATTTTCGTCTTCATATTTTAGGAAACCTGTATAAACGCTGTCTTCGAAATCGGTGATTTTGATATTCATAGGAATTTGCACCTCGTTTCCTTTTATATTTCCGCCTTTCGATACTTATTGCATGTAGACTTATTGTATTCATCATTATATCATAAAAGATGGAGGATTATAACTATGGATATTGTAAAAGTTTTTGGTTCTAACCTGAAGAAGTACAGAACCGCAATGGGTATATCTCAAGAGGCTTTTGCAGATAAATGTGGTATGCACCGGACTTATATCAGCGCAATCGAATGTTATCGCAGAAGTATCTCTCTTGAAAACATCCAACGCATTGCTGATGCGCTTGGAATTGAAACATATAAATTGTTTTTGGAGGATTAAACCATGCCTACTTACACTTGCGATTATAGATTACCGTCTGGTAATCGCTCTCAAAAGAGACAAGCTCTTATTTCCTGTTTCTTGAATGAAGAAGCCGGAATTGGCAGAGGTGATGATGCCTCTCGTTACCAGTACAATGTTGAGTCATACGGTGATTATGGAATCTTTTTGAAGCGTCCAACACAGCTTAATAAGGGATTCGATTTCACAGTAAATGTGCAGGGTATGTACTTCAAAAAGAATCGAAGATACAGCAATCCCAGCCACAATGATATTTTTGAAGCTTTGATTTGCTGCAGAAATGAGTGCCCCGATGAATATGATGCTGTCAGAGATGCGATTGTCTCCATTTACGAATGCGACGACATTGATTTATCGCATATCAACGCATATTTCCTCGACTTTGAAGGTACCGCACACCCAATTCAAATCATTCTGTTAGCTATTAAATGGTTGTTTATGGAACAGGACTGCGCTTATTGGAACTATTCTGGTCGCAGAATGCTTTTTGAAGGACTTTCTGAGTCTGGATTAGTCTGATCCTCACTTTCGGAAAACAAACAGATACTCGTGGGCAATCAGCAAAAAATTATACTTCACGCTGTTTGTTTTCCAATATCCCGTAGCCTTGCAATTATGCTGCTCTTTGATGATGAGCTCTTTTAACTTAAACCCAGCATCCTCAAAAATACGCATTACATCAAAAGACATAGGTACCATGTGCCCTTTCTGACGGGTATCGCCCATCAGCACGGCACAGAACTTATCTTTTTTCAGCACACGGTAGCTCTCTTGGGCTACCGTTTTCATTTCTTCAAGAAAATCTTTGACTTTCAAATGTGACAGATCTTCATCAATATCTTCACTGTATTGAATAATGTTAGCATACGGCGGATGTGTACAGATAAGGTCAATGCTGTTGTCGGGAATGAAATCCAAGTGACGGGCATCACCCTTATGGATGTATACCTTTCCATCTGCACCTTCGTGTTCAAAATCAACCTTTTCTTTGCATCTGTTAAGAGCGACATCGTTGACATCAACACCAATAATATTTCTGCGGAGCAGCTTCCCTTCAACAAGGGTTGTCCCACCGCCCGCAAATTGATCAAGCACCAAATCTCCTTCTTTGGAGTATCTTAGTATTATATTTCGAGGAATATACGGAGACCAATTTCCACGCCACTTTGCGTCGTGAGTTGCCCAATCTCCACGCTTCGGAAAAGACCAATGCGTAGTCATTTCAAGCTCAAAGTCTTCCGGCTCCCATTTTGTGATTTTCTTTGCCATTATTTGAAAACCTCTGTCATAATGCCATCCTCCAAGTCCTTGATGTTATAGATATTGTCCATCACATCAAAGGTTTCTTCGAGATTATGGCGAGCACTTGTCCAACCCTTACCGTCAGTAAACCAAACAAAAGTGAAACCATCTATCGTATCGGCCTCTGTAGCAAGAGTTTTGTAGCTACGGGCAGTTTCGTTGAGTTTGCTTCCGCCGCTACCATAGAAATTGGTTTCAATGCCATAAACCATAGTGGGCGTTTTCACAACGAAGTCAAAACGCTTCTCCATCTTGCCTTGATTAGAAATGGCGGAAAGGTCGATACCCCATTTGTCGGTAATTTGATGTATGTACATCTCTTTGAAGTAGTTCACGCCCTTTACAAACCCCGCTTTTTTGATAAAGCTCTCCACCAAATCTTCCATCAAATGGCCACCACGATTTTTTCGACCGTTGGAATCAAGACCTGTTTCAACACCGGTGGCGTAATCCACGAGATTGTTAATGATGTGGTTTTCAAGCAAATCAAACAGTCCTGTATGCTCCATAAAATAGGAATAGCGTTCATAGTGAGCATAGCTATTCGGAGGATATTTGCCAAAATCAAACTGATACAGGTATCCGCCGTTCTCGTCCTGGCAGTAAATCTCATTCGCTCTTACCGCCAAAAGCAGAGGAATACATTTCAAAACTTCGGGATATTTCTTAATTAAAGTCTTGAAATCCTCTTTAATGTTTTTGGAGCCGATAAGAGAGTTGAGAATGTTTAACTCCACTTTTATGCCATCGACATTGCGATGGACTTTTTCAAAATCAATGTAATAGCCGTAATCTGCGATGCTGTCACGAAAACCGGCTAACCATGTATTAAAATTTCTCGCCATAGCTTACTCCTCCTCGGTGCTGGGTGGAACAGGCAATCCCAATTTTGAAAGAGGGATGTACTCAAAATAGTAGTGGCACCGCATACTTATGATGTAATCCAAGACATCTTTATACTTCGGATTCTTGAACCAATCGGCAAGGAGATATATGTATTCGACATCTATATTCACCTGTGCCATCAGTTTTTGATACTGTTTTCTCTTGAAATCGCAGGTTTGAAGCTTTTCGTCAACAGAGCCAGCGACCTGCTGGTATTTACATTCAATGATGAACAGCGTGTTATTGATGATGACATAAATGCTATCATCGGGCAGAAGCTTCTTGGAAATAATCTTTTCCCACTCCACACCAATTTCTTTTAAGTATCTGTAAAATGCGTGTTTTTTGAAAATTCGGACAACTTTTTCGCCATCATAGAAAACAACAACATCGTCCACACGGTACCCCGGCTGACCGTTCAAAAAGGTTGCCAAATCGGTCTTGCCCTCAAATATCAACCCTGTTTTGGTGTTTCCTCCACCTTTTCCGTTTTTATCATAATGTGCGCTCCTTAAAAGTTTGAAATTAGCAGTTCTTTGATTTTTCCTCTTGCTTCACTGTTGCGGTTAATCATGCGAGTTGCACCAACACGTTTGATTTTATGAGAAGAGTAAATATTATCAAAAAAATCGTCATCTGCATTTGAGTTCTTCGGGTCAGAATTGCTCACGACAATTTTCGCTCCATTTTTGTGCATATCATCAACAAATTTTGCAAGTTCAATCTGTTCTTCATCGTTAAACAAATTTTCCGTGTATGCGGTAAAACTTGATGTATCAGTAATAGGACGATATGGAGGGTCGAAATAAACAAATGTGTTATCATCAATGAAATCAGCAGCTTCTCTGTAGTCTCCGCACACAATCGTTACACTCTGGAGCTTTTCAGAGACAGCTCGAAGATTTTCCTCATTGCAAATCATAGGATTCTTGTAAGCACCCATCGGAACGTTAAACAAGCCTTTTTTATTTACACGAAACAAACCGTTAAAGCAGGTCTTGTTAAGGAAAATCATAAGAGCTGCCTTTTCAATATTTACGGTTTCGTTGCCGTTGACTTTCAAATCATTAAAGCGTTCACGCTTTGCCATATAGTAGATTTTGCGATGCTCTGCGTCCATTGGGATAAACTCGCTCTGCATTGCCACCAGCATAGCGACAAGTTCGTCTATATCATCTCGAATGATGCGATAGGTGTTAATAAGCTCGGCGTTAATGTCGCTGATATACACTTCTTCCAAATCGTATTTACTCAAAATATCAAAAAGCACTGCACCGCCGCCTACAAAAGGTTCAGCATATTTTGTGATTTTTCCATTTTCAAAAGGATAATACTTTTCAATTTCAGACAAAAGCTGCCCTTTACCGCCAGCCCATTTCAAAAACGGTTTAACTTTTTTACCATCGCTCTGCGAATAGCGGGTAATTCTGGCATCAATCGGCTTTTCTGCCGTAGTAGGTATAATCCACATATTCCCAACCATAGTAGCGTTATCAATTCGGCTTTCAGAGCATAGGACAGCAACTCGCCTTTGGGAAATTCCCCATTTATCGGCAGCTTCTCTTGCGGACATAAATTCCATAGCCATACCTCCTGTTTCGATAGTAATATTATATTCTAAAACTCGAATAATTGCAATGTCATTTTAATTGCAGCTTGTAAATTTTCTGCCACATAGAAACGCCGTCCGCAGGATTGCTCCCACGGGCGGCGGATGTAGGATTACTTCGCTTTTGTTTTCAAATGTTCGGTATGCTTTTTCGCCAGCTCCCCCGGCAGCCTTGCGGCGTTCTTCGCTATACGGTGCGGTCAGCTTAAAGTCAAACTGTCCCTTGCGTATTTCAAAGGTCATACAGACCAGTTCATCATCGTCAATCAGCTTGCACTCGCTGGGGTACTGTGTGGCATACTTGGTCAGCCTGTTTTTGAGAACGGTGTTGTAGGTGCAGACCTCGAGCATGGAACTGTCCTCGTTAAAATAGATGTTCATTGTCTTTTACTTCTTGGAAAGACCTGTTTTCATAAAACCTCCTGATTCTCGTGATTTTTTCACGGCTCAACAGCCGTAAAAGAGGGCAGATTTTCCGCTTTTTCCGGTTCCACACAGAATCAGCGGGCATCATCCCTTGAATGGGTTTTCACATGCCCTCTGCCGAATAAATGCCACAGATTCTGCCGTTCAATCACGCTTTCATATCGTCTGACTTTGCTTCGCAATTCCTCATTTTCCCGTTCCAGATCGGTTGGATTCAGCTTTGTGCGAACAGATGTGTACTTGAACAACTCGGCTTTCAGAGAAGCAATCTGTACTTTGAATTCATCAATCAGTTTGTTGGCAGAATCCAGTGCCTTTTGCAGCTTGGATTCCTTGCGTTCCTGGACATAGAACTTCTTTGCCGCAGCTGCCAGATTTTCATATTCAGAACGATCCAGCATGACTTTAGAGGAAAACGGAACTGCATGGGGTTCTATTTGCTCCACTTTCTGAACGGCAATCTGCTGTTTTTGAATATTCTCAATCTTCTTTTCCAGAGACGCTGCCTGCTGCTCTTTCTGCTGAGTTTGTGCGGTGAGTTGTTCCAATCGCTCCTGTTCTCGTTCCACCTTGAACTGTGTCACGGTCAAGTGTTCCTCGGAGCTGCCCCGTTCTCCACGCTCCACATCCGTATATCCGGCATTGCGCATGGCCTGGAAGAAATCATCCTGGAGAACACTGTAAGACTTTCGCAGCACCGGCTTGCCATTCTTCTGGAGAATAGGCGCTCCCTGTTCGTCCAATGCCGGTTTAGACAGCCATTTTTTACTGCTGCTCACCTGCATAATCGTTTTCTTGACAGTTCCCACAAGTGAATTGTCTTTGCACCTCTTGGACCAGAGGATCTGCTTCTCCACAACCGGAACATAGACCACATGGAGATGATAGTGGAACACATCCCGCCCCAGTGCTTCGGACATAGCCCGGTTGCGCTCATCGGCGTGCATAACAGC
>FR880217.1 GCA_000435195.1 Clostridium sp. CAG:169
TTCAAGCAGCCGAAAGGGCTTGCTGTCTGTGAATTGCAGGCGGCAAGCCCTTTAGCTTTGCTTTGATTCTGCGATTATTGTAGTAATCCAGATATTCGAGCAGTTCCAGTTTGAAGTGCTCCACGGAACGGAATTCCTGCAAATACAGTGGTTCACTTTTGAGCAGCCCGAAGAAGTTTTCTATCACAGCATTGTCCAGACAGTTTCCTTTTCGGCTCATACTCTGCCGGATGCCCTTTTCGCGGAGCATTCGCTGGTACTGCCTGTGCCGGTATTGCCAGCCGAGGATGGGCGAGAGATAGAGCTTTTCTCCGAACAAACTGAACTCCGTCACATCGGTGACCCATTTTTGGTTCGGCTTTTCGGCATGAAAATTCTGATTCAGCAGATTTGGTGCGATTTTGCCCACTTCACCCTTGTAAGAACGATACTTCTTCATCCTGACACGGCAAACCAAGCCCAGCTCCTTCATAAGCCGCTGGACAGTCTTGTGGTTCACAGAGAATTTACGCTTGCGAAGTTCTGCCGTGATCCGGCGATAGCCGTATCTTCCTTTGTTTTCGTGGTAGATGGTTGTGATCTCCGCTTTGACAGCTTTATACTTATCTGCACTGTTCATCCGTTTCAGATGGTAGTAGAAAGTGGCACGGGGTAGTTGAGCGATTGAGAGAAGAATATCCAGAGAATGTCTTTGCCTCAGCTTTTGAACTACCAGCGTTTTTTGCGCTGGCGTCGCTCGTCTTCCAAAACCAAGGCTTGCAACGGTGTACAAAGGGAACATAATAAAAAACTTAATAATGGAC
>FR880218.1 GCA_000435195.1 Clostridium sp. CAG:169
AAACAAAACTAGGTAAGTTGGCTGCTAGTGCAATGTCTCCATATGTTGGTAAAACTATTGAAGCTGGTTCAACTTTAGCTAGTGTACTTGCATCTGCTGTATCTTCTTTTAATATAGTAACTGATAAAAACGGCTTTGAAGTTATTGGTACCTTTGAATGGACTCATTTTCAGCATCAAATTCAAGGCATTGACCTTTGGGATTGGGGATTTGTAGGAGTCCGTGTAGAGGGTTATTAGAAACTGAACTGAGGCATATTTATGATAAAAATTCTAAAGCTAGCCCTTCCATGGATACTGATTATAGGCTCTATTCTTGTTTTACAATCTGAACGGCTTCCTTCCTA
Organism: Clostridium sp. CAG:169; assembly: GCA_000435195.1. GTDB lineage: Bacteria > Bacillota > Clostridia > Oscillospirales > Ruminococcaceae > Negativibacillus. The sequence continues at coordinate 347 of FR880218.1, forward strand.
TTTTTCTCGTTTATTTTCCGGTCTCTTTTTTCTCTATCTATTTCTCTATAATTTGCGGAAAATATACAAAAATCCTAAGAAAAAGCTAGAATGGGTTGAATACCTTGAGCTGATATTGTCTCCGCTGGCTTCCCTGTTTGCTTTTTACGCTTTCTGGGTTCAAATGACTCGCTAGACCTTGCCCCGCGCCAGACTTTGGCGCGGGGATTTTTGTTTTTGTGTCACAGGGGTTTCACCCTTTGCACCTCCACCACCTTTTGAAAAAGGTGGACGAA
>FR880219.1 GCA_000435195.1 Clostridium sp. CAG:169
GCGGTAGCCATATCCGTCCTCCTGTGCCGGCTGATAATACCAGGTAAAAGTCTGTCCGCATTTTCTGCATTTATAAGTATCTTTATACAAAGCCATAAAAACCATCCTTTCTTTCTCGCTCTATTATACCATCCTTTTGTCCCATCTTCCAGTGACCGCTGTTATTTTTGTCATCTTATCAAATTTGTGCTATAATTTTTGTGAAAGGATGAAAGCACAAAAGGAAGGAATGATAATATGATGGAAATCCCATCCACCGTTTACACCCACGCAGGAAAATTCCATGCCGATGACGTTTTTTCCACCGCCCTGCTTCGGCTCCTGCGACCGGAACTAAAGGTCATCCGCACCGCCGCTTTGCCGGAAAATTTTGAAGGCTTTGCCTTTGACATCGGATGGGGCGCTTATGACCACCACCAGAAGGATGCACCCGTTCGGGAAAACGGTGTTCCCTACGCCGCCTTCGGTCTGCTGTGGAAGAATTTGGGAGAGCAGCTGGTCGGAGAGGAGTGGCAGCGCTTTGACGAACACTTCATCCAGCCGCTCGACCTGGAGGACAACACCGGCTGCGGGCACCC
>FR880220.1:0-2265 GCA_000435195.1 Clostridium sp. CAG:169
TGCGGGTTTAGCTCATCTGGTAGAGCGCCACCTTGCCAAGGTGGAGGTAGCGAGTTCGAGCCTCGTAACCCGCTCCATACGGCGACATAGCCAAGTGGTAAGGCAGAGGTCTGCAAAACCTTTATTCCCCAGTTCAAGTCTGGGTGTCGCCTCCAAAAGACCGGTTCCAATCTGGAATCGGTCTTTTTTCTATGTATTCCTGTTTTTAGCAGAGATTTTTGTCGGAATAAAAACAGGAACTGCCGGGAAAGCGGATGAAAATGGCAATTCGACAGGATATTACAGATTATGGGAAAAAGCACAGAATCAAAACAAATTTCTACAAATAGAAATTATTAGAACGCTGTAAAACGCAAAAAATATACGGTTCTTAGATGGAAAAACCCTGTTATGGACTTGCAATGACTGGAAAAATATGGTAATCTTATTTCCAGAAATTTCCATTTTCCTGGAATATTGTGGAAAAATACAAGAGCCTGGAGGATTTTATTTATGGAATCGAAATTGCGAATCCTGATTTCAGATGATGACAAAGAATTTTGTGCCAGATGCACATCGATCCTGCGCGGCTGTGGGTTCGAAACAACCGTTGCGCCAAGGGATGGACAGCTGATGCTGGAGATGATTCGGGACTACCGACCGGATGTCGTCATGATGGACGTGTTCATGCCTTACCTGGATGCAATCGGTGTGATCAATCATGTAAAGGAAAAAGGAAGCAAGCTGCCGATCTTTATGACCATCTCGACCTACAGCAATCCCCTGCTGGAAAGACAGCTGGTCAGCAGTGGTGTGGCATACTGTTTTTTGAAACCCATTGACCCGCAGATGGTTGCGGAACGGGTATTCCAATTAACCGGAACCGGAACCGATAAAGAAGAGGCAACTGTTCAGGCGGGCGGTCAGAATCTGGAGGTGATGGTAACAGAAATTATCCATCAGATTGGCGTGCCGGCACATATCAAAGGCTATCATTACCTGCGGGATGGCATTGTGCTGGCGGTAAAGGACCACAACATGATCAATGCAGTGACCAAGCAGCTGTATCCTACGATCGCAAAGATGAACGATACCACCTCGAGCCGCGTAGAGCGTGCGATTCGCCATGCCATCGAAGTGGCATGGGACCGCGGGGATGTCGATGTGCTGACCTCTTACTTTGGATACACCATCCGAAACAGCCGTGGAAAACCGACCAACTCAGAATTTATCGCGATGATTGCGGACAATCTGAAGTTGCAGATGAAGAGCAACGCCAATCGTTAAAATCAAAATAGACTGCAATAAAAATATCCTCTTTGCTGTAAGAGGATATTTTTTTATTATCTAAGCCAGAGAAAAAGGGTGGACAAAAGGCGAATAAAAGGGGTATACTGTAAAAAAGTGATTTTTTTATCAATCTTTGGGAGGCATGAACAGGATGAACAAACCGGTACTGGTGGTGCTGGCAGCCGGCATGGGCAGCAGGTACCACGGCTTGAAGCAGATTGACCCGATGGGAAAATATGGAGAAAAGATTTTGGACTATTCGGTCTATGATGCAAAGCGGGCAGGCTTTGAGACGGTCGTTTTTGTCATCAAGCCGCAGATGGAGCAGGAATTTGAGGAGCAGGTGGGAAAAAGACTGCGCCGCTTTGTGCAGGTAAAATATGCTTTTCAGACGCTGGAGGCTCTGCCACAGGGCTTCACAGTGCCGCAGGGAAGAGAAAAACCCTGGGGGACTGCTCATGCGGTGCTGTGCGCAGCAGAGTGCATCGACGCGCCGTTTGCAGTCATCAATGCGGACGACTACTACGGTCCCAGCGGCTATCAGCTGTTGTTCGATCTGCTCAGCAGCGATGCAGACAGCTGTGCGATGGTGGCTTATCCGCTGGCAAGCACCGTCACCGAAAACGGACACGTTTCCCGCGGCATCTGCCAGGTGAGCGCGGAGGGACTGCTCCGGCAGGTGACCGAGCGCACCTGGATTGAAAGCTCGGCACAGGGGATTGCCTTCAGTGAAGACGAGGGCAAAACCTTTACCAAACTGCCGGACGATGTTCTGGTTTCGATGAACTTCTGGGGATTCCCGCGCAGCTTTTTGCAGAAGGTCCGGGACGGTTTCCCGGACTTTTTAACCCGGGCAGCCAAAGAAAATCCGCTCAAGGCAGAATATTTCCTGCCGTCGGTGGTCAGTAGCATGATTGAACAGGACGGAGCAAGGGTCAAGGTGATGACCAGCCGTGACCGCTGGTACGGCGTCACCTATCCGCAGGACAAGCAGAC
>FR880220.1:2373-7209 GCA_000435195.1 Clostridium sp. CAG:169
AACGATGAGCAAAATGGAGCAGGCACTGTCGGCATGGAACAGCATCGGAGAGGTGCAGTCGGCAGAGCATTTTGGAAATGGACATATCAACGACACTTACCTGGTGCAGACGAAAAATCAGAAAAGGTATATCCTTCAGCGCATCAATACCCGCACCTTTCAGGATGTGGAGGGTCTGATGGAGAATATCCACCTGGTGACCGGACATATCGGCAGAAAGGTGGCACAAACCGGCGGAGATGTGCAGCGGGAAAGCATGAGCCTGATTCCATCCGACCGCGGTTTGTGGTATCATAAAGATAGTCAGGGCGATTGCTGGCGGATGTTTACCTACATCGAGGACAGCATCTGCCTGCAAAAGGCAAGAAACGAGCAGGATTTGTACGAGTGTGCCGCAGCGTTTGGAAAGTTCCAGCGTCAGCTGGAGGACTTTGACGCAGAGCAGCTGAGCGAAACCATTCCGCACTTCCACGACACACCCAAACGCCTGCGTGACTTTGAGCAGGCAGTGCAGCAGGACCTGCTGGGACGTGCGCAGAGCGTACAGCGGGAAATCGAGTTTGTGCGCAGCCGAAAAGAGGACTGCGCGGTGATGGTCGGGATGTTGGCAGACGGAAAGCTGCCGCTGCGGGTGACCCACAACGATACCAAGCTCAACAATGTGCTGCTGGACAGCACGACGATGCAGGGACTGTGTGTGATTGATTTGGATACGGTGATGCCGGGACTGGCGGCAAACGATTTTGGCGATACCGTCCGCTTTGGAGCCAATGACTGCCGGGAGGATGAGCAGGACCAGAGCCGGGTGCATTTTCTGCTGCCGCTGTATCAGGTGTGTGTACAGGGATTTTTAAGCCAGGCAGGTCCGGCGTTGACCGAGCAGGAGATTTTGACCCTGCCGTGGGGAGCCAGACTGATGACCCTCGAATGTGGGATTCGCTTTTTGACCGATTACCTGCAAGGGGACACCTATTTTAAGATTGAGCGGGAGCAGCACAATCTGGACCGCGCCCGCACCCAGTTCACCCTGGTGGAGCAGATGGAGCAGCAGTGGCAGCAGATGCTTGCCTGTTCCGAGCAATACCTGAACCAACAGTAAGACCGGACAAGGTCAAACGAGGAGAAAAAGGGAGGAGTTTTTATGAGGTACGATCAGATTATCTATTATCCGCCGTTTGAGCGACATTCTCTGCTGCTGCAGGTCAGCTGCGGATGTTCCTACAACCAGTGTGCTTTCTGCAATATGTATAAAACGGTCGATTTTGAGCTGATTCCGCTCAAGCAGATCATTGCCGACCTGCGGGAAGCAGCCGGCTACAATCCGTACACCGAGCGGGTGTTCCTCATCGGAGGCGAGCCGCTGTGCCTTTCGTTTGAGCAGATGCGGGAGATTTTGGTGCAGATTAAAAAATATTTGCCCTACTGCGCCTGTGTGTCGATGTACGCCTCCATCAAAAATCTGCGGGATAAGTCGGTCGAACAGCTCAAGGAGCTGCACCGGCTGGGACTGGGTTTTCTGTACATTGGGCTGGAAAGCGGAAGTGACCGCATTTTGCAGCAGATGAAAAAGGGTCACACCTGCGCCGAAGCGGTCGAGCAGCTGAAAAAGCTCAACGAGGCGCAGATTCCGTTTAACTCCATCCTGATTTATGGTCTGGGCGGCGCAGGGACCGCCAAAGAAAACGCACAGGCAAGCGCAAGGATGCTCAACCAGGTGCGTTCGGCAAACATCATTATGATGAACCTGACCGTTTTTCCCGACACCGAGCTGGAAAAGTGGTGCCGCGACGGCAGCTTTATCCAGGCAAGCGGCAGAGAACGCATCGAGGAGCTGGCATATCTGCTGGAGGAACTGGATGTCACAACACCGACCGGATTTTCCACCAGCCATGTCACCAACCCGGTGATGGTCACCGGTACCCTGCCGTATGACAAGGAAAAGATGCTGGAAGGCATTTACGCGATGCTCGGCACCGGAAAAGAGAGCGACCTGCATGGAATCGTCTCGGTCAGCGATGCGGCAGTTGAGCGATAAGGCAAAAATTCTAGAATGTAAACTTTTACAAAACATTCTTCCTTCACTGGAATTTGAGTGCGGAACATGGTATACTGGCAGTATCCGGCAATGGAAATGACACAAGTTGGAAACTGCACGACCGGAAAACGACTGAAAATCCAGATAAGGGAAGGATGTTTTCATTTGCAGGAACGAACGGATAAAAGAAAAACAAAGCGTCTGCTGTGCGCGCTGCTGGCAGCCGCTGCGGTGATGGGTGCGGCAATGCCCTGCTCTGCGGTGCGAATTGAGCCGATGCCCGAGCAGGCGGGTACGCTGTACGGGACACAGGGCATCGAGCGAGAGATTTATCAGCCGCTCAGCCAGGCGGTGCAGCAGGGAAAGACCGAGCTGGACCTGAGCCTTTCTCAGCCAATCAAAAGCCAGACACGCTTTTTAGAGCTGTGCAGACAGGCTCTCACACAGGTGCGCAGAGATTATCCAGAAAGCTTTTTGGATAATCACACCGATTTTACCTATTATTACAACCAAAACGGTTATTACCGTGTGGTATATCAGCTGGGCTACCTCAAACTCAGCGACCAGCAAAAGCAATCTATGACCGATGAGGTGGAAAAAATCGTCAGACAGGGGAAAAAGCAGTGCAGCAACACAGTGCAGCTGCTGCAATACTTCCAGGAGACCCTCTGTCGTCGTGTCGAATATGACATGACTGCGGCAAAAAGCGATTCGGACCACTATCCGACCTCCTTTCACGCCTACGGAGCGCTGATGAAAGGAAAGTCGGTCTGTCAGGGATATGCCTATGCCTTTAAGCTTTTGTGCGACCAAGCGCAGATTCCGTGTTGGATTGTCACCGGCTATTATGGAGATGAACCGCACGCGTGGAATTATGTCTGGCTCGACGGCGCTTACTATCTGGTGGATGTGACCTGGGACGATGCCAACGGCAGGGCAAGCGATTCCCCGTGGTTTTTGGCGGGCAGCAGCTATGCAAAAAACTACCGGATTGAGGATAACAGTGCGCCCGGAGAGTTGGCAGCCTCCTCCTATTTTACCGCAGGCACAAAGCGGCAGGCACAGCGGACCGATAAACAGGAGAGCCGCCCTGCCAGAAGCCTTTCGAGGGCAGCCAACAGCTGAAAATAAACAAGAGAGAGGGTAACAAGATGCAACAGAAAAGAATCAGAGATTATGGCGTTTGTATCGGTGAGCTGCCGACCGGCAGATACAACAAAATCACCGATGTCAAAGGAGTCAAGGTAGGTCATTGCACAGTGGATACCCCGGAGCACAAGACCGGCGTGACCGTCGTGCTGCCGTGTGAGGACAACATCTTTGCAAACAAGATGCTGGCATCCAGCTTTGTCTGGAACGGTTTTGGCAAGACTGCCGGATTGGTTCAGATCGAAGAGCTGGGCACACTGGAAACACCGATTGCGCTGACCAACACCCTCAACGTCGGACTGGTACACGACGGACTGGTGGAGTACATGGTCAGACGCTGCCAGCAGGACGAGGTGCCGATGAAGAGCATCAACCCGGTGGTGGGCGAGTGCAACGACAGCTACCTGAACAACATCTGCCAGCGTGCAGTCAACCAGGAGCATCTGCTTCAGGCAGTGGAAAATGCCTGCGAAGACTTTGAGCTGGGAGATGTGGGAGCCGGCAAGGGCACCATCTGCCACGGCTTTAAAGGCGGCATCGGTTCTGCTTCCCGCGTCATCGAAATCGGCGGCAAGGAGTACACGATGGGCTTTATGGTGCAGTCCAACCACGGCAGAATGTCCGACATGAACATTGCAGGAAAGAATATCGGTAAGGTGATTGCACAGAAGATTGCAGAGCAGAAGGAAGAGTGCGATAAGGGCAGCATCATCATGATTGCAGCCACCGACCTTCCGGTCAGCGAGCGTCAACTGCACCGCATCCTCAAGCGTGCCAGCGTGGGTCTGGCAAGACTGGGCAGCTTTGTCGGTCACGGCAGCGGGGAAATCATGATTGGATTTTCCACTGCGACCCGCGTACGCTACGACGAGCAGGAGATCTGCACCCGCGAGGTTATCCCGGAAGGACAGATCGACCGCGCGTTCCGCGCGATTGCAGAGTGTGCAGAAGAAGCGGTGCTGGACAGCATGGTCTGCGCACATGAGATGACCGGCTATCAGGACCACCATGTCTTTGGTTTGTCCGACTGGTTGGACAAGGAAGAGATTGCACAGCTTCTCAAATAAATCAAAGCCAAACAGAAAGCGGCGGTAATTTTACCGCCGCTTTTGGCGTATCTGAGGGAGATTTTATCCGCTCGGTGACCAAAACGGCAATTTTGGGATGATAACTGACAAGAAACTGGTTAGAACGATTTTGCCGGAAGGGGATTTTTGTCTATTGCCGCCGCTTTTTAACAGTGTTATAATAAAGAGTAAAGGATCAGCCGGTACGGACAAGGGGGAAAAAACGTGGCATTTGTGGAATTCCATGACGTCAAAAAGGTGTATCAGATGGGACAGGTGCGCATCGAAGCGCTTCGGGATGTCAATTTTGAGGTGGAAAAAGGGGAGTTCTGTGTGGTGGTCGGCGCTTCGGGTGCAGGAAAGACCACCATTTTGAATATCCTGGGCGGGATGGACACTTTAAGCGAAGGTTCGGTCTGGCTGGACGGAAAGGAGATTTCCTCCTATAACAAACGGCAGCTGACCGAATACCGCCGGTTCGACATCGGCTTTGTTTTTCAGTTTTACAACCTGGTGCAGAATCTGACCGCTCTGGAAAATGTGGAGCTGGCAGCGCAGATCTGCAAGGACCCGCTGCCGGCAGCG
>FR880220.1:7320-15146 GCA_000435195.1 Clostridium sp. CAG:169
ATCGCGCGCGCCCTTGCAAAAAATCCCAAGTTGCTGCTGTGTGACGAGCCGACCGGTGCGCTCGACTACAACACCGGCAAGGCGGTACTCAAGCTTTTGCAGGACACCTGCCGCAACAGCGGGGTGACGGTCATTGTCATCACCCACAACCAGGCAATCACTGCGATGGCAGACCGCATTATCACCGTCCGCAGCGGAACGGTGGTCAGCGAAGAGAAGAATACAAAGATTATCCCGGTCGAGCAGATCGAATGGTAAAGAATCCAGAAACAGAACAGGAGGTGGAAAGATGGGTTCTTCCATGATGAAGACTACCCTGCGGGAAATCCGGCAGAGTTTGGGACGGTACCTTGCCATCATGGCGATTGTCGCTTTGGGCGTGGGGCTGTTCTGCGGGCTAAAGGTGACGCGGGATGTCATGGTAAAAAGTGCGCAGCAGTACTTTGAGGAGCGCCAGCTGTATGACATCAGCCTGCTTTCCACCGTCGGCTTTGACACCGACGTTGCCAAACAGCTTTCCCGACGGGAAAAGGTGCTGGATGCACAGGGAGCCGTTTCCACCGATGCCCTCCTGCTGGATGCGCAGGGCAAGGAATCTGCATTGAAGGTGTACAGCCTGCTGGACCAGCAGAACCTGCCGGTGCTGGTCAGCGGCAGGATGCCCCAAAATGCGCAGGAGTGTGTCGTCGATGCGCAGGCGTTTGGCAAGGATGCGGTCGGGACGATGCTTACCCTGTCGGAAAATAACGAGGAGGACACCGAGGAACTATTTGCCCACAAGCAGTTTCATGTGGTGGGAACGGTGAACTCCCCTTACTATGCAAATTATGAGCGCGGAACCACCTCGCTGGGCAACGGAACCATTCGCGGGTTCATGTTGGTGCTAAAGGATGCCTTTGACTGCGATTATGATACCGAAATCTTTGTCCGGCTCAACACCGAAGGAGCTGCCATCTATTCGGAGGAGTATGATGCGCAGATTGACGAGGTGGAGAGCTGGCTGGAGGATTTTGCCCAGCAGAAGGCGGACGAACGCTACCAGAGGCTCAAGGCGGACGGGGAGGAGGAGCTGTATGCCTCCCGCCAGCAGCTTTTGAGCCAAACGCAAAAGAATCAGCTGGAGCTGGAAGCCTCCCGCCAACAGCTCAGCCGGGCAGAAGGCACGATTGCCGACGGCAAAGCACAGTTGGAAATCGGAAAAAGTCAGCTGATTTCGGGCAAAGCGCAGCTGCAAGCCCAACGGCAGCAGCTTTTACAGCAGCAGGCGCAGCTGCAAGCCCAACGGCAGCAGATTTTGCAGGGACTCAATCAGGCGCGGACTGCCAAGAGTCAGACGGCAGGCAATGCTTATCTGGCACAAGCCAATGCGCAGGCACAGGCGCAGGAGCAGCAGTTACAGGCATCATTGACCCAGGTGGAGGACGGTCTGCGACAGGTGGAAAGCGGTCTGGACCAGCTGGAGATTGCCCAAAGTGAACTGGAACTGCAGGAGCAGCAGCTGCAAAACTCCCAGACCGAGTTGGAGGCAGCCCAACGGGAATACGATGCGGGACTGCTGCAATACAAGGAAGGCAGCTGCCAGCTATCAGAGGGTGTGGATGAGGCAAACCAGCAGCTGGATGAAGCGCAGGACGAGCTGGACGAACTGGAAGAGCCGGATGTCTACCTGCTGGGCAGGGATACCAATATCGGCTATGCCAGCTTTGATAACGACTCCTCCATCGTCAATGGAATCGCCAACGTTTTTCCCATCTTCTTCTTTCTGGTCGCGGCGCTGGTCTGTGTCACCACCATGAACCGCATGGTGGAGGAGCAGCGCACCCAGATCGGTGTGCTCAAGGCGCTGGGCTACAGCGAGGGCAGCATCATGGGCAAATACCTGTTCTACTCGGGCAGCGCAGCAGGATTGGGCTGTTTGATTGGATTTTTTGGCGGCTCGATTTTGTTCCCCTACGTCATCTGGCAGGCGTATGCCATCATGTATCGGATGGGCGGCATCTGCTTTGTGTTCGACCTGCGGCTGGGACTGGTATCTCTGGCAGCGTCGATGCTCTGCTCGATGGGCACCACCTACCTCAGCTGCCGGTATGAGCTGATGAGTGTGCCGGCGCAGCTGATGCGTCCCAAAGCGCCCAAGGCAGGCAAACGCATCCTGCTCGAGCGCATCACCTTTGTGTGGAACCGCCTGTCCTTTTTGGTCAAGGTGTCCATCCGCAACGTGCTGCGCTATAAAAAGCGCTTTTGTATGATGGTAATCGGCATCAGCGGATGCACCGCTCTGCTGGTCACCGGTTTTGGAGTCAAGGACTCGATTGCCAACATCGCCGGACAGCAGTTCGGCAGCGTGCAGACCTACGGGATGAGCCTGCTGATGCAGGAAAACTATTCGCAGGGAGAATGGGAGGAGTTGGAGGACTATCTGCGCGAGGAGGGCAGGGGATACACCCGCGCATCGGAGCGCTCGATGGACCTCGACCTTGCCGATGGAAAAACCAAACCGGTGACGGTGGTAATCCCGGAGGACACTGCTCGCTTTGGCGATTACTGGGATCTGCACACCGAAAGCGGAGAGCCCATCCCCTTCCCAAAACAGGGGGAAGCCATCCTGACAGCGGAATTTGCCCGCCGCCAGGGCATCAAGGAGGGGGACACCGTTTCTCTCAGTGATGAGGACGGCAACCGTCTGACCCTGCGCATCATCGGTCTGAGCGAAAATTATGTGTATAATTACCTGTACCTGACGGCAGACAGCTGGGAAAGCCAGAACGGGGAAGCGCCCGACTGCCGTTCGGTCTACATCAACACCGAGGGTGTAGCAGACGAACACCGGCTGCTGGCAAGGCTGATGAAATTGGATGCAGTCAGCAGCGTGACGGTCAATCAGGATACGTTGGACCGCTTTGACAGCATGATGAGCAGCTTGGACTACATCGTTCTGGTCATCATCATCTGTGCAGGTTCGCTGGCGTTCATCGTTCTGTACAACCTGACCAACATCAACATCACCGAGCGCATCCGGGAGATTGCCACCATCAAGGTGCTGGGCTTCTACCCGATGGAAACGGCAGCCTATGTCTTTCGGGAGAATCTGTTCCTGACTGCCATCGGCGGCAGCGCGGGATTGCTGCTGGGCAAGCTGCTGCACTGGTTTGTGATGGAACAAATCAACATCGATATGGTCAGCTTTCCGCATACGGTGCTGCCGCTCAGCTATGGGTACAGCCTGCTGCTGACCTTCCTGTTTGCCTTTATCGTCAATCTGGTGATGTTTCAAAAGCTGGATAAAATCAACATGGCAGAATCGCTCAAATCGATTGAATAGACCGCAAAAGGGTGTTTGCCCGGCAAAGAGCCAAACAACCCCGACCGCTGACGAATGTCGCCGGTCGGGGTTTCGTGCGAGATGCCGCCGACGGTTTGGACGGGTGTTTGCTGTCAACCAGGTCATTTCTCTCTGGCTTCTTTCAAGAGCTTTTCTTTTCTTTTGTTTTCACAAGTTTGACTTGTAAAATATTTACAAAAGTGATGACAATTTTTATCCTTCCAGACTTGTTTTAGGAAAGGTAAATGTTATAATAATAAAGATGTATCGTTGAAAAAAGAGGAGAGGACCTTTTTAAAATGAATGATTCTATTTCGATAAAACAAGCTGTTGAGCTGCTGGAGCAGGATGGACTGCTGGTGGGATACGATTGTCCACCGCAGCTGCTGGAGCACCGCTTTTCCCATCTGTCCTACAGCTCGGCAGATGTGACGCCGGACACCTTTTTTATCTGCAAGGGTGCAGCCTTTAAGGAGGAGTACCTGCGGGATGCCATCGCAAAGGGCGCAGGGGTCTACCTGGCACAGTCGCTTTATGAAGGGGTGGACTGCCCGCACATTTTAGTCAGCGACATCCGCAAGGCGATGAGCCTGGTTTCTATCGCCTTTTACCAAAAGGCATACCGGAACTTCCGCGTGGTCGGTCTGACCGGAACCAAGGGCAAGACCACCACCACCTATTTTATGAAAAATATTCTGGACGCCTTCTGCCGCCGCAATCCGCAGCTGTGTGCAGCACAGAAGAGTGCGGTGCTTTCCACAGTGGAGGTGGATACCGGCATTGAGCATCACGAGGCACACCTGACCACACCGGAATCTCCTGATTTGCAGCGGTATTTTGCTCAGACCCGCGACAGCGGTCTGCCGTTTTTGACAATGGAGGTTTCCTCTCAGGCGTACAAGCTCAGCAGGGTCTACGGGATGGATTTTGACATCGGGATGTTTTTGAATATCGGCGAGGACCACATCGGTCCGCTGGAACACACCGATTTTGAGGATTATTTTTCCTGCAAATTGCAGCTGATGGAGCACTGCCGCACCGCAATCGTCAACCGGGAGATGGACCACGCACAGCGGGTGCTGGAGCACGCACGCGCCCACGCACAGCGGGTGCTGACCTTTGGCAAATTGGAAACTGCCGATTTGGATGATGACGACTGCTGGATTTTGCGGGACATCCAGAAGGAGGAACAAGGCTTTACCTTTACCACCAGCCATGGACTGGCACAGGACAGCTGGCGCATCCGCATGGCAGGACGTTTTAATGTGGAAAATGCGCTGGCTGCCATCCTGGCTGCCAAGGCGCTGGGCGTCGATGACCAGTCCATTCGGGAGGGTCTGCTGCAAAACGAGGTCCAGGGCAGAATGAACCTGTTTGAAAAGGACGGCGTGACCGTTCTGGTCGATTATGCCCACAACTTTTTGAGCTTCCAGAAGCTGTATGAATCGCTCAAAGCCGATTACCCGGGTCAGCGGATTGTGGTGGTGGTCGGATGTCCGGGAGGCAAGGCACAACTGCGCCGTCGGGACATCGGCACCCTTTCGGGACAGAATGCGGACTACCTGTATCTGACAGCGGAGGACCCGCAGTTTGAGGATGTCCGCTCCATCTGCGAGGAGATTGCTTCCTTTGTAAAGCCTTACGGTACACCCTATGAGATCATCGAGGACCGCGCACAGGCGGTGGAAAAAGCCATCACCACAGCGCAGAAGGGCGACGTCATCGTTCTGGCTGCCAAGGGTGAGGAGGTATATCAGAAGGTGCGGGGAGAATATGTATATTATGAATCCGACCTTGCAATCGCCAAACGATTGCTTTCGGTATGATAGAACAGGGGTGAACAGAAGATGCCAATTTTAAATCACAACGACCTGAAAAAGGTCGAAGAATACCAGAACTTTGTCCGCACCTCCCCGTTTGCCAACGCTACCCAGGACCTTGGATGGGAAAAGGTGAAGGAAGGGTGGATTGGAGAACAGGTGTATCTGGAGGAGGACGGAAAGATCATCGCGGCGATGTCACTGATTATCCGCAGAGCCTTTGCCGGATTTTCGCTGATGTACGCTCCGCGTGCGCCGATCTGTGATTTTTCCGATACCCAGCTGGTTAAGCGCTTGCTGGACGAAGCAAAGCCGTTGGCTAAAAAATACCGCGCCTTTGTACTGCGCTTTGACCCGGAGCTGCCGCGTCTGCCGCAGCTGGAGGAGGAGTACCGCAAGATGGGACTGAAGGTGCGCAACGACGGCTGCGACAAATACGATTTGATTCAGCCGCGGTACAATATGATTCTGAATCTGGATGAGCCCTCCTTTGATGAGCTGATGCCGCACTTCAGCGAAAAGACCCGCTACAACATCCGTCTGGCTGCCCGCAAAGGGGTCACCGTACACTGGTCCCGCAGCGAAGAGGATCTCAAAAAGTTTTTTGACCTGTATGAAATCACTGCGGTGCGCGACAAGATTGGTCACCGTCCGTATGAATATTTTAAACGCATGGTGGATGCCTATGGCAGCAGCGACCTGCTGCGCATCTATATCGCCGAGCATGAAGGAGAGCCTTTGTCCGGCGCCATTTGCATCCACTACGGAAACAAGACCTGGTATATCTATGGAGCCAGCTCCAACAACAAGCGCAACCTGATGCCTAACTACGCCATGCAGGCAGAGATGATTCGCTGGGGATTTGAAAACGGCTCGAAGATATACGACTTTGGCGGGGTGTTCATCCTCGATAAAACCAATGGTCTGTATAAATTTAAAGAGGGCTTCTGCCGCCGGGAGGGAGCGACCGAGTTTATCGGAGAGTTCGACCTGGTCTACAATCCTCTGCTCTACACCAGCTTTGCCAAGGTGCTGCCGATGGTGCAGCGCCGGCGCAACCGCAAGCACCAGCAGGAATCGGTACAGCCGGCTCCTAAGCAGGAAAAAGAATAAACATTGCAGCTGGCAAAAAACAGACAGACCCCATGGAGTCTGTCTGTTTTTTTGTCCTGCGGGGAGAAGGGTTGTGAAAATAGCAAAATTTAAAAGTGGATTCCGTGGATATTCAATAATTTTTGTGGATAATTATAAAAAAGAGATTGACGAAACCGATAAAAATTAGTAATATGGAAGCAGGCGGCTCGGTCAGAAGGTCAACGGACAAATATTCCGCCGATAGACTATTTTGAAAAGAGGTCACAACATGAATCTTGCTGAAATGAAGAGAAAATACGCCTATACTTTGGCAAAGGTTGGACTGAATGTCCAGAAAGGACAGCCTGTTTTGGTCGAAGCGACCATCAAGGGCGCGGAGTTTACCCCGATTTTTGCCGAGGAATGTTATAAATTGGGTGCTTCCAATGTGATCATCCACTATTTGGACGAGCCGAACCTGAAGATTGCAGCCAAATACCGCAGCGATGCCGACATTAGAAAGGTGGAGGACTGGGAGGAACTGCAGTGCCAGAAGTATCTGGACGAGGGAGCCTGCTATGTCCGCTTGGAGGGCGTAGACCCGAAGCTGATGGAGGATGTTCCCGAAGCACAGGCAAATGCCATCTTTGCTCATATCGACGCGGTGCGCAACATCATGCGTAAAGCCAGCCGGGAAAAACACTGCCAGTGGCTGATTGCGATGGTGCCGACCCAGAACTGGGCAGAATATATCCTCAAGGATGTTCCAAAGGAACAGGCGTTGGAGGAGCTGTGGAAGCTGCTGTTTAAGCTCTGCTATATCGAAGAGGATAACGACATTGAGCAGACCTGGGCAAAACGCACCGCAGAAAAGGATGAAATCGGAATCAAATTGGATTCCTACCACTTTACCAAACTGCACTACACCGCTTCCAATGGAACCGACCTTACCGTTACCCTGACTCCGTACTCCAAGTTTGGTCCGGGCGAAAGACCGGCGGACCGAATCCCGTTCCATGCCAACATCCCGACCGAAGAGCTTTGCACCTCGCCGGAAAAATTTGGCACCGAGGGTGTCGTCTATGCCTCCAAACCACTGGTGCTGGGCGGCAAGAGCATCGAGAACTTCGGCTTCCGCTTTGAAAAGGGAAAGGTGGTCGAGGTTATTGCAAACGAGGGCAAGGAGATGCTGGAGGCGCTGGTTGCAATGGATGAAAACGCCGGCTATCTCGGAGAGGTTGCTCTGGTAGAATATCATTCGCCGATTTCCATGTCCAACGTTGTCTACTACACCACCCTCATCGACGAGAACGCATCCTGCCATCTGGCTCTGGGACGTGCATTGAACAGCCCATTGCCGAAGGATGACCCATGGACCTTTAATGAATCGGTCATCCACATCGACTTCATGGTGGGAACCTCCGACCTGCGCATTGTGGGTACCACCGAGGACGGACAGGAAGTTGCCGTCTTTGAAAACGGAGATTTTGCATTATAAAAATATGAAATAAAAATGTAGGGCGGTCGAGGCTGTATCACACAGCTTCGACCGCCTTGCTGTTTGTGCAACAATTAAGAAAGGAAAGCAGAATTTTTGTAAAAAAAGTGAG
>FR880221.1 GCA_000435195.1 Clostridium sp. CAG:169
AGCTGCATCCTTCCCTGTTCCAGCGCGCGTCCCAGCGCATCCACCTGACAGCGCACCCGCACCGGCTCACCTGCTTTTTCCAGCCGGCTGTCAAATGCTCGCTCGATGCCGGTCAGTCCCTTTCCTTCGCTGTCCCGGTATCCCAGCAGATGCACCGCCCGTTGTTCTGTCGGGTCGTGCGGCAGACGGGCAGCCGTTGTGATATTTTCCACATCCTGCGAATACACCTTCTCCCGCTCGCCGTCCTTGCCGGTGATGTCCAGCAGAAAGGGTGTCCCCTGTGCAATCCGGTCCAGTGCAGCACGGCGGGCAGTTCCTTCTATTTGTTTAGCGCAATCCTGCGCTGCCTGTGCGGTGGGCAGCACCGCTATCAGGTCGTGCTGCTCGGTATCGGTCAGCGGCTGCATCCGGCGGTCATAAATCCTGCCGCGTGTTGTGGTGACCGTCAGCGTATAGCTGCTCTGTTCGGCAGCTGCCTGCTGCAATCCGCTGCTCATGCTCAATAGATATATGCGCATCAGCAGCAGACTGCACACCGCCAGCATCCCGCAAAAAATCCAAACGATTTTCCAATCTGCCTTGTCTGTCCTGCTCATCTTTTTTCCCTCCTCTTTTCTTCTGAAAGTATGGGACATTTTTGCCGCTCTATCCACCCTTGTTGCCTTTATATCAAAAGATGTGAAGAAACCTTTACATTTTTCATTTTCCCTTTTCCTTTTTTTCAAATTGTGCTAGAATAGATGCAGCTTTTTGTAACAGTCAACTGTCAAAGCACAGAAAAGAGGGTTTTCTTATGAAGATAAAAATCATCGACGTTCCCCTGTACTATGGGTGCGACAATCCCGGCACTCACCTGGGACCGATGGCATTTTCCAAAAACAATATTTCATCGCTTGCAGAACGGTGCGGCAACCAGGTCAGCGGGATCTCGCTGATTGGCATTCCGCCTAAACCGGAAAATAAAAATACCGAACCGACCATGAAATATCTCGAGGAGGTCACTGCCACCTGTCGCCAGCTGGCGGACAGCGTGCAGGAAGGCTTTGCAAAGGGAAGCTTCCCCTTTGTTGTCGGCGGCGACCACTCGCTGGGAATCGGCTCGATTGCCGGTCTGTCCCGCTGCATCCCCGCTGACCAGCTCAGCGTTGTCTGGATCGATGCCCACACCGACATCAACACTAACCTCACCTCCGAATCCCACAACATCCATGGTATGCCTCTGGCTGCCTGTCTGGGACTGGGTGACAACCGCCTGTATGAAACGATGGGTTCGGTCTCTCCTTTCCTGCTGGCGCAGAATTTGTTCTACATCGGCTCCCGCAGCGTGGACGAGGGGGAAGAGGTCATCCTGGCAGAAAACAACATTCGCACCATCCGTATGCCGCAGATTGAGCAGAATGGCATCGAGGCATGCTGCCGCGAAATTTTACAGCAGATCAACACCCCTTACATCCACCTGAGCTTTGATGTGGATTTTATGGATGCTGCGGAATTTTCTGCCACCGGTCTGCCGATTCCCGATGGTCCTTCCATCGAGCAGACCCACCAGGCGCTGCGGGTTCTCTTCTCCGATCCGCGGGTTTGCTCGGCAGATTTTGTCGAGTACAGCCCCAAGCACGACCGCAACGACCAGGGACTGCACACCTGCCTGTCCCTGATGGAAAATATCTTTACCAGCCTTGCACAAAGCCACCGTTAAAAAAACGGGCGACCGAAGGAAATCCTCCGGTCGCCCGTTTTTTATGCGCTTTTTTTGCAAAACGCCTGCATTTATTCTTCTGTCTTGAGCAGAGGCAGCGGAGCTAAGAAGATAATATCCTTGCGCTCGGCTGCATCCCCTTCCGCCAGCACAGCGGACCTGCCCACAATGTTGCCGCCCGCTTTTTCAGTCAGCTTTTCCAGTGCGTGCAGCGATTCACCGGTGCTGATGACATCGTCCACCAGCAGGACCTTTTTGCCTTTGAGGTACTCCATGTCCTCGCCGGAAAGATACAGCTTCTGCATACCGTTGGTGGTAATCGAACGAACGTCCACTTCGACAGCGTTCTTCATGTACAGCTTTTTGCTCTTTCTGGCAAGGATGTACCGTTTTCCGCTCTGGCGGGACATTTCATACGCCAGCGGGATTCCTTTGGATTCGGCTGTCAGCAGAACATCATGCTCCGGCACCCGTTTGAGCAGCTCGGTCGCACAGGCAATCGTCAGCTCTACATCGGAGAACATCACAAATCCGGCGATGGAAACGCCGTTTCCCAGCGGGCAGACCGGCAGCTCCCGCTCCAGACCCGCTACTTCCAGATGATAAGTTTCCATTTTCTTTCTTCCTTTCCTTCTCTGTGCAGGATTATACCTGCCAGTTCATCTCTTTGCCGCCCAGCACATGGAAGTGCAGGTGCTGCACCGTCTGACCCGCATCGGCACCGCAGTTGGAGATGACACGGTACCCGTTTTCAATCCCTGCCAGCTTGGCAAGCTCTCCCAGCTTCTGGAAGATGTAGGCGACGATGGCACTGTTGTCAGCATCGATGGCATCTACACTGGCAATGTGCTGCTTTGGAATGACCAGGAAATGTACGGGAGCAATCGGCGAAATGTCGTAGAACGCCAGAATCTTCTCATCCTCGTACAGCTTCTTGGATGGGATTTCCCCATTGATGATTTTACAGAACAGACAATCGGACATAAGATGACCTCCCTGTAAATAAAGCTCCGGCAGCGGCTCCTGTCGGCAGATGCTGCCGGAGTGTATAAACCAATATTTATTTGACCATGCCTTCCAGCATCTGTGCTACCGATTCCAGCACCTGCTCGGCTTTGGACAGGTCGGCAACGCCGCCCATTGCGCTGTCAGGACGTCCGCCGCCTTTGCCACCCAGCTGTGCGGTGATTTCTTTAATCAGTTTGCCTGCGTGTGCGCCTGCCTTGACCGCCTCGGCGCCGCAGACTGCCAGCACGCTGGATTTGCCCTCGTTGGACGCTGCAAACACAGCAACCACGTCTGGAGCATCCGCTTTGACCTGGTCGCCCAGGGTGCGCAGGCTGTCAGGAGCGGTGTCCTTAAGGACTGCGTGGATATAGCGTACACCCTTGACCGAAACGGTGTTGGCAAACAGCTCCTGTACCTTGCTGTTGGCAATCTGTGCCTGGAGCGATTCAATCTCGCGGGACTGTGCTTTAAGTTCCTTTGCAACCGACTGTGCCTTGGCAACGACCTCCGCCTGACCGGCAGCTTTCAGTTCGGAGGCAACTGCGCCGATGACCTGCTCGGCGTTGTCCAGCAGCTCCAGCACACCCATGCCGGTGGCAGCTTCGATACGTCTGACGCCTGCTGCTACCGAGGACTCGGAGATAATCTTGAACACACCGATCTGAGCGGTGTTCGGCACATGGGTACCGCCGCAGAACTCGACCGAGTCACCCATGGTGCAGACGCGAACGACATCGCCGTACTTTTCACCGAACAGAGCCATTGCACCCTTGTTCTTTGCCTGCTCGATTGGCAGCTCTTCGACCTGAACCGGGTTTGCAGAAAGAATCATCTGGTTGACCAGATGCTGTACCTTTGCAATCTCCTCGGAGGTCATCGCAGAGAAGTGGCTGAAGTCAAAGCGGCAGCGGTGCTCATCGTAGTAGGAGCCTGCCTGGTGAACGTGGTTGCCCAGCACCTGACGCAGCGCCAGCTGAAGCAGATGGCAGGCGGAGTGGTTGGACATGATGCGGCGGCGGCGCTGCTCGTCTACCTTTGCCGATACGGTATCTTTGGTGGACAGGCTGCCTGTGGTCATGGTGCCGATGTGCATAAAGTGACCCTCGTGGTCCTTCTTGGTGTTTTCGACGGTGAAGACGTTCTCTCCGTTGACCATCACACCGGTATCGCCGACCTGACCGCCCGACTCCCCATAGAAGGAGGTCGCGTCCACAATCAGGGTCGCCTGCTGTCCTTCCTCCACGCTGTCGGCAAAGCTGCCGTCGCGGACGATGGCAAGGATGTTTGCCGGCTGCTCCAGAGTGGTGTAACCGGTGAACTGGGTCGGAGCCACCGCTGTCAGGTCGATGCTGTCGGTGCTCCAGCCGCTGACGTCCTTGCGCGCTTCTCTTGCGCGGACCCTCTGCTCGTTCATCAGACGGGTAAATTCTTCCTCGTCGATGGTGATGTTCTGCTCTGCCAGGATTTCGCGGGTCAAATCAATCGGGAAACCAAAGGTATCGTACAGACGAAAGGCATCCTCGCCGCTGAGTACGCCGCCTTTTCCGTCAAAGGAAGCCATCATCTGCTGAAGCTGCTCCATACCCTGGTCGATGGTCTTCTGGAAGCGCTCCTCTTCCGCCTTGATGACCTTCACGATGTAGTCCTCATTTTCACGCAGCTCCGGGTATGCCGATTCGTTTTCGGCAATCACCGTTCTGGCTACCTCGTACAAAAATTCTCCTTCGATGCCCAGCAATCTGCCATGACGTGCCGCACGGCGCAGCAGACGTCTTAACACATAGCCTCTGCCCTCGTTGGAAGGCAGGATGCCGTCACCAATCATGAAGGTGGTGGAACGGATGTGGTCGGTGATGACGCGCAAAGAGATGTCGGTCTTTTCATCCTGCTTGTAGGAAACATTTGCAATGCGGCAGATGTGCTTCATGATGTTCTGCACGGTGTCTACCTCGAACAGGTTGCCTACATTCTGCATGACGCAGGCAAGGCGCTCCAGACCCATGCCGGTGTCGATGTTTGGTTTTGGCATCCGCTCGTAATGTCCGTTGCCGTCCGAGTCGAACTGAGAGAATACTAGGTTCCAGATTTCCATGTAGCGGTCGCAGTCGCAGCCGACCTTACACTCCGGTCTGCCGCAGCCACAGCTTTCGCCGCGGTCAAAATAAATTTCCGAGCAGGGACCGCAAGGACCGGAGCCATGCTCCCAGAAGTTGTCCTCTTTGCCAAAGCGAACGATGCGCTCCGGCGGGATGCCTACCTTTTTGGTCCAGATTTCTGCCGCTTCATCGTCCTCTTCGTAAACCGAAATCCACAGCTTGTCCGCCGGAATTTCCAGGACACCGGTCAAAAATTCCCATGCCCATGCGGTTGCCTCTACCTTGAAATAGTCGCCGAAGGAAAAGTTGCCCAGCATCTCAAAGTAGGTACCGTGGCGGTCATCATGTCCTACGCTGTCGATATCCGGTGTGCGGATGCACTTCTGGCAGGTGGTCACACGGTGATTTGGCGGTGTTTCCAATCCCAGGAAGTATTTTTTCAGCGGCGCCATGCCGGAGTTAATCAGCAGAAGGCTCTTGTCATTCTTTGGCACCAGAGAGGCGCTTGGCAGTCTGGTGTGACCCTTGCTTTCAAAGAAGGATAAGAACTGCTCGCGCAGCTCGTTGAGTCCTGTCCATTTCATCGGTCATCATTCTCCTTTTTCTTTTGTCGATTGAATAAACGGTCGGGCAGGACGGGAAAAAACAAAAAAGCCCCCGTCCCGCACATTGGGACGAGGGCTTTGAAAACTCCCGTGGTACCACCCAAATTGCAGGACAAGCGCCCTGCCACTTTCAGACTTCCGGTAACGCCGGAAATGCGTGCAGCTCCTCGCTGCCGGCTCCAAGACGGCTTTCCTGCTCTGCAAATAACGGCGGGACCTTTCAGCCTGCGAATCCCTTCTCTGTCAGCCGCGCAAAAACAGGATTGATCTTTTCTCTGCCTGTTTACGCTTCAAATTATAAGCCTTCTGCTTGCCGCTTGTCAAGAGCGTTTTCTCCTGTCAGGGTGTAAAACAGCTCCAGCAGGGCAAATTTCGGCTCATACTGCGGTCTGCGCTCCAGCACCTTCAGCTGCTCGTCCGAAAATTCCGCCGCAGGCTGCACTGCTGTCGGGATGCACATCTGCGGAAACAGCACGCACCACCAGTTGTGCCCTTCGCCCTTGCCGATGGTAAAGCGTACCGTCCGGTAAACGCCCGCCGGCATGGTGAAGTCCTCATATTCCCGGGTATCAAAATACATCCTGGTCAGATATGCAGTGACCTTCTGGTCACTGCCGCTGCGCCAAACCTCCTGCTGCGCTGCCTGCTCCAGCTGACCGAGCAGCTGCTGTGTCTGTTCGACCAGCTGCGGCAGCTCGGTGCAGTTTTCTCCCAGTCCCAGCTGCTGTGCCGTTTGCAGCACCCGGTCCCGCACCCGCAGCTTGAGCTGCTGGTCGCTCTCGCTGTCAGAGTTGGCAAGGATGTGCAGCCGCAACACCCCATCGTACAGCTGGCTGCATCCCTGTGCAAAGCTCTGCCCATCCGCCATCGTCCATACAAACAGCGCCGTCAAAAAGACAACCGCCGTCAGCGCCAGCGTGTTGCTGTGCCAAAATCGGCTGACCCTGTTAATCCATCGTCCCTGTCCTGTATGACCTGTGCATTTTTTCTCTGTCAAAGCCTTCTCCTCGCTTTCTTTTGTGATACCTTCAGTGTTGCCAGATTTTTCCTTGCCTATACGCCCTTGTTTTCCAAAGATTTTTCAGAAAAACCCACAAACTTTCTCAATCACAGCAGACAATCCTTCATAAAAATGGTATAATATCGGTATCGTTTGAAGTTATTGGATGATTTGGAAATGGAGTGAATCTAAAATGTATATGAACCTCTTTGACAGCCACGTCCATTCGGACAATTCGCACGACGGGGAACATTCCATCACCTTTCTGTGCGAAAATGCCGAGCAAAAAAATCTGATGGGACTGTGCATCACCGACCACTATGAACTGGACCAAAACCTTGCCCAGGCAGACCTGTGCCTGCGCAATTCTTTTATGGAAACCGGAAAAGCCCGCCAGGCGTTCGACTACCGTCTGCTGGTCATGAACGGCATCGAGATGGGACAAGCCATCCAGAACAAAGAAAAGGCACAGGAGATCCTGCGCCGCTACCGCTTCGACTTTGTCCTTGGCTCGCTGCATTGCATCCGCGGGATGGACGATTTTGCCTACATCGACTTTTCCGACCTAGATGTGGATGTCATCCTTACCCGCTACTTTGAGGAGATACTGGAGCTGTGCCAGTGGGGACAGTTTGACTCCCTTGCCCATTTGACCTACCCGCTGCGCTACATCACCGGACAGTACCACATTCCGGTGGACCTGTCCCGCTACGATTCCATCATCGACGAAATCCTGCGCACCCTTGCCCAAAAGGGTCTGGGACTGGAAATCAACACCGCCGGACTGCGCAGGGAGATCGGGCAGACAGCTCCGACCCTGCCGTACATCAAGCGGTTCCGCCAGCTGGGCGGAGAGATTTTGACCTTCGGTTCGGATGCACACCGCGCACAGGACCTGGGAGCCGGCTTAGATACCGCCATCGAGATGGCAAAGGAAGCCGGATTCTCCTACTTTGCCTTCTTTAAAAAACGCGAGCCGCGGATGCTCAGCCTGCGTTAACATCTGCTGCCGGAGGAACTTTTGATGCAAACAACCAACTCTAAACCATTTGCGCCGGTCGCCCTTGTGCAGGCGCAGCAGTATGACCCTGCACTGATTGACCTCGCGATGGAGCGGCTG
>FR880222.1:0-1107 GCA_000435195.1 Clostridium sp. CAG:169
ATCGACTGAGTGCGGCTGCTGCCGACCGCCTGCGGGAACATCTGCTGCCGGGGGGAAAGCTTTGGCTCAACGGCTTTGTCCGCTGTCCGCAGGATAATCCGGCAATCCGACCCGAGGACCTGCTGTGCGTGCAGGATTATGAGCAGGCGGGCTATGCGATGGAAGATGCCCTGGAGCACACCGATGCACGGGAGCACCGCTATCTTCGGCTGATTCTAACGCCAATCCAATCAAAGAAATAGAGGGGGAAAAACAGGATGCGCATCTGTTTTTGCGACGACGAAGCCTCCACCCGCAGCCAGTTTGAACGGATGGCTGCCGCTTGGGCGGAGCAAAGAGGGGAAGCGGCAGAGCTTCAGCTGTATAACAGCGCTGAGCAGCTGCTGTTTGAGGTCGGTCAGCCAGAAGCCCAGGAGCTTGTCTTTGACCTCATCCTTCTGGACATCCAGATGGGTGGGATGGACGGCATCACGCTGGCAAGGCAGCTGCGGGCGCAGGATAAGCGGGTGACGCTGGCATTTTTGACGGCGGCGCGGGAATATGTGTTTGAAGGCTACGAGGTGCAGGCGGTGCGCTATCTGCTCAAGCCGATGCAGCAGGAAAAGGTGTTTGAACTGCTGGACCTTGCGCGGCAGAATCTACAGGAGCAGCCAAGTCTGATTCTCAACTGCGCCGACGAAAAGAAAAAGCTTTACCTTTCACAGATTGCCGCCATCGAAGCGCAGGGACATTACCTGATTTTCCACACCACCACAGGACAGCTCCAGCAGAAAGCGAGCCTGTCCTCCCTTGCCGGGCATTTGGGCGACAGCTTTGTGATGAGCCACCGCAGCTTTTATGTCAATTTAGCGCACCTTTTGCGCATCAGCCGCACCGAATGTACACTGGATACCGGTTTGACAGTGCCGGTCTCGCGCGGAGCCTATAAAAATTTAAACGAGCAGTTTATCCGCTATTACAGAAAGGAGATGCTGGAATGAGCCGGTCGATCATACCGCTGGCGGTACAGCTTGGATGTACCGCAGCGGTGGGAGGGTATCTTGCCGTGCAGCTGTTTCAGCAGCGCGGCTGGCGTTGGCTGGCAGTTGCCCTGTTGCTGGCAGCTTT
>FR880222.1:1133-5754 GCA_000435195.1 Clostridium sp. CAG:169
GCATTTGGAGCGGCAGGCGCTTTGGCAGGGTACGGATGGCTTTCACTGCCGGTGGTGTGCATCACTGCCTTTTTGCTGGTGCATCTGGGAGACCGTCTGGGCACAAACCGCGTCTCACTCAGGTTTGCCGCTCTGTTTGTTTTGGTGCAGGTCGGACTTTGCCTGTTAAACCAAAACGGGACAGCCGCACAGGGCAGCTGGACGTTTTCCCTGCTGGCAACGGCAGTCTTTTTCCTGTCGGAAAACAACCAGAACTTTCTGCGCAAAAGCTATGAGCAGAGCATGATGGAATACCAGAACAAGGTGGTCGCCAAGCAGGTGGAGGAGGTACAGGGACTGTATATGACCATGCGCGGCTGGCGGCACGACTACCACAACCATCTGCAGGCGCTCAAGGCGCAGCTAAGCATGGGTCAGACCGAGCTTGCCCAGGAATATCTGGGACGGCTGGAGCAGGACCTGGACAGCATCAAGCAACTGGTGGAAACGGGCAACGTCTCGCTGGATGCTATCCTAAATTCCAAGCTTTCCTATGCGCAAAAGCAGCAGATCAGCCTGCATTATAAAGCGACGGTGCCGCCCAAGCTCTCGGTCAGCGATATTGACCTGTGCGTGCTGCTGGGCAACCTGATTGACAACGCAGTGGAAGCGTGCGAGCAGTTGCCGGTGGAGCAGCGATTCCTTCGCCTGTACATCGGGATTTTTAGAAAGCAGCTGTACATCTCGGTGACCAACGCCACCGGAGAACTGGTGCGCAAGCTGGACGAGGAGTACATCACCACCAAGCGCGGGAACCACGGACACGGGCTTAAGCGAATCAACAACACGGTGGAAAAGTACGGCGGATTTATCAATCGCAAAAATGAGCCGGGGGTCTTTGCCACCGAAATCATGCTGCCGCTGTAAGGAAAAGCGGCGGTGGGATGACAATTCGTGCACGGAAAACGACCGTTCGTGCACGAATTGTTTTTTTGTCCCCGATTTATGCTATGATACAGGCAAAGGGAGGAATGAAGAATGAAGGAAAAACAACGACAGCCTCAGCCGGACGGCGCAATCATCAGCAACCTGCGGTATGCCTATGGGATGCTGTTTCGGGAATACCCCATCACCCGCCTGCTTTTGCCGTTGACGGTGCTGGTATCGGTGCTGTTTCCGTTGACCGGCAACCTGCTGCCCGCGATGATTGTGGCGATGCTGGAAAAGCAAAACCTTGCCGGATTTGCAGCGGCGGTGGCAGCGGTGGGCATGGTGATGCTGCTGCTCAAGTGGGGACAGAATGTGCTCAACCAGAATCTTGCCTACTATACAATGGAGTGCCGAAACCGGACCCTGACGATGCAGTATTATAAAAAAATTACCACCACCGGCTACCAGAACATCGAGCCACACGCAAAACAGGTCGAGCGGCAGAACGCCTTTTGGGCAATCAACGGAGACAACTGGGGGATTGGGCAGATTTTTTCCAAGACGCCGCTGTTTCTTTATAACCTGCTGGGTCTGCTGCTCTATGCCGGCTTTATCGGCAGCATCCATCCGAAGATTCTGATGATTTTAGCGGCGATGAGCCTGTGCTGTCTGCTGCTGGAGCGCTTTTCCTACCGCTATCAGAAGGAGCATCGACAGCAGGAGGAGGAGCTGCGGACACAGCGCACAATGGTCTACCGCTATTGCAGCCAGATTGAAAACGCAAAGGACATCCGCATGTATGCCATCGAAAACTGGTTCCCTGAGCGTCTCAAGGAGCTGAACGACCAAACCAGAAGCATCTTCAAGAACAAATGGGGACGGGTCAAGCTGATGGACCTTTCCAACAATCTGTTTTTGATTTTGCGGGATTTGACCGCTTATGGCATTTTGATTTCGCAGGTGCTGGAAAATCAGATCAGCCTGTCGGAATTTACCTTCTCGGTCGGGATTGTAGCGGGTTTTACGACCTGGCTGACCGAGATGATTCAAAACTTTTCTTATCTGCGTCTGGCAAGCGTCCAGATGGGATATATGCGCTACTATCTGGAGATGGACGACGGGTATGGCGAGGAAGTCAGCCAGCCGGTGCAAAGTCAACCGAGCGGGCAGGCACCCACCATCGAATTTCGGGACGTCACCTTTACCTACCCGGAGAGCGACCGACCCACCATCGAGCATCTGGACCTGACCATCCACGCAGGGGAAAAGGTGGCGCTGGTAGGACTCAACGGAGCGGGCAAAAGCACGCTGGTCAAGCTGCTTGCCGGCTTGTACCGACCGGACAGCGGAGAAATCCTGCTGGACGGCAGACCCATCTCCTCCATTCCGCACGAGGAATATTTTGCACAGATTGGCACCGTGTTCCAGGAACCGTTTTTGCTGGCTTCCACCATCGAAGAAAATGTGGCGTGCTGCAACGAAGCGCAGATGGACCACCGGCGGGTGCAGCAGTCGCTGGAGCGCGCCGGTCTGTGGGAGCGGGTGCAGGCGATGCCAAACGGAGTAAAATCCCACTACTCCAAGGAGCTGTACAGCGATGGAGAAAGCCTTTCGGGAGGCGAGGTGCAAAAGCTGATGCTTGCCCGCGCACTGTATAAGGATGCGCCGGTCATGGTGCTCGATGAGCCGACCGCTGCACTGGACCCGCTGGCAGAGGCGGACCTGTATGAGCGGTACAACAGCTTGACCGGCGGCAAGACGTCGGTGTTCATCTCCCACCGTCTGTCCAGCACCCAGTTCTGTGACCGGGTGGTCTATCTGGAAAACGGAAAGATTCTCGAGGACGGAACCCACCAGCAGCTGATGCAGCAGGGAGGACAGTACGCAAAGATGTTTGAATATCAGGCATATTACTATCAGAAAAAGTTGGGAGGCAGACCGGATGAAATCTTCTAAAAAACCGTTCTGGCAGCGGGTGATTGACCCGCAGGCCATCTCGATTGTCAAGTTTATTCATTCGCTGGACCACGGGCTGATTCCGTGCGTGCTGGCAAGAAACATTCTGGAGGCGCTGCGTCCCTTTATCAATATCGTCTGCTCTGCGCTGATTCTTGACCGATTGATTTTGAAAACGCCGGCAGAGCAGATGATGCAGATTGTATTTTGGATGGTCGGTTTAAATTTTGTCTGTTCGATGCTGGTCGCTCTGCTGGATTGGGTGGAAAAAGGACCCAAGGAACTGTTTTTGCTGGATGCGGAGGCGTTTGCCAAGAAGGCGCTTCAGTTGGATTATCAGGAGATGGAGCAGACCCGGGTGCAGGACCTGGTCCGTATGTTTGAAGAGGTCAACAACATGGGCGGGCTGAATCTGCTGCTCGGACCGCTGGGCAACAGTGTCAAAGGACTGGTGTCGGTGGTGTACGCAACCGTCATGGTTGCTCCGCTGTTTGTCACACCGCTCATCCGCGGCAAAGGGGAGCTGGTATGGCTGTTTTCCTCTCCGCTGGTGTCGGTGCTGATGCTGGCACTGCTGGCTTTTTCCATCTTTGCTTCTCTGAAAAGTGTCAAGCAGAAGGAACAGCTGATCAAGGAAGACTTTGAACAGTCGATGAAGTACAACCGAAGGGCGCGATACTTCTACTATCAATCGACCAACTACCAGACCGGCAAGGACATCCGCTCCTACCACCTGTCCGACCTCTTTCTTGAGCAGTTGGAAAAATGGTCGGACGGCGTGATGTACTTTATCCGCAGCCAGACCAACGCGGAAAAGAAGTACGGCGGCAGGGTCATTCTGGTCAGCCAGCTGGCGGCGGTCGTCTTCTATCTGCTGGTGGGTGTCAAGGCGCTGCTGGGTGTCATCAGCGTGGGAAGTGTACTGATGTATGTTTCTGCCCTCGTCAATTTCCAGCAGTCGTTCGTTGCTCTTCTGGTCGATTTGAGCAATCTGAATATCTATGCCAAAAAGATGGAATGTTATACGGAGTTTTATGCGCTGAAAAATCACAAGTACGAGGGGACCCTGCCGGTCGAAAAGAGGGATGACAACGACTATGAGCTAGAATTTCGGGATGTCTGCTTTTCCTATCCGGGCAGCGACCGCCTGATCCTCGACCATCTTTCCTTCAAGCTGAAGGTGGGCGACAAGCTGGCGCTGGTGGGACTCAACGGTGCAGGCAAGACCACCTTTGTCAAGCTCCTCTGCCGTCTGTACGATCCGACCGCAGGAGAGATTTTACTCAACGGAATCGACATCAAAAAGTATGACTATCAGGAGTATCAAAGCCTGTTTTCGGTGGTGTTCCAGGATTTTCACCTGTTCTCCTTTGAACTGGGACAGAACGTAGCGGCAAGCACCCGGTATGAGAACGAAAAGGTATGGGATTGTCTGGAGAAGGCGGGCGTGGAGCAGCGGGTGCAGGCGATGCCAAAGGGACTCAGGACCGTTTTATATCAAAGCGGAGAGAGCGGGGTAGAGATTTCCGGCGGAGAAGCGCAGAAGATTGCCATTGCCCGCGCACTGTACAAGGATGCGCCGTTTGTCATCCTGGATGAACCGACCTCTGCGCTTGACCCAATCAGCGAATATGAAATCTACTCCCGATTTGATTCGCTGGTGTCCGATAAGACCTCGGTCTATATCTCCCACCGGATGAGCAGCTGCCGCTTCTGTAATACCATCGCCGTCTTTGAAAAGGGCGGCATCTGCGAA
>FR880222.1:5786-6049 GCA_000435195.1 Clostridium sp. CAG:169
CCACGAGCAGCTGATGGCAAAACAGGGCAGATATTACCAGATGTGGCAGGCACAGGCAAAGTACTACCAGGAGGAGCAGGAAATGCAGGAACGCTTTGGACAGCAGGTATTTGCCTAAAGCATAATTTGAAATGGCAGGCAGCAGGGACAGCAGTCCCTGTTGCTTTTTTGCGCTGTAGAGGAAATTGCAAAATTTTTATCATTTTTTTAAGAAATTAGTTGATTGTCTTGAAAAATGCTTGATTTACGGGCATATTCGCAGG
>FR880223.1 GCA_000435195.1 Clostridium sp. CAG:169
AGACAAACGCCCGGCGCGATAAAGGCGTTGGCTCCGATGTGGACCGGAGAGGTGTCCAGAATGACACAATTATAATTGATGACCGTCAGCCCGTGGGTGTGGATATTGAATCCATAGTCGCATCGAAAGGACGGCTCGATGAAGGTCAGCGGGTGGCAGCTGCCCAGCAGTTCCTGCAACAGCTGCGCACGTTCCTGCTGCTGATGTGGTCCTGTCTGGTTGTATTGCCAGCAGAGGGTCTTGGCTTTCTGCTGCAGCCGGGTAGGCATATCGGTGTGTCGAGAACAGTAGGGTGTGTTCTGCTGCATTCTCTGTAAAAAATCCATCGTTTGTTCTCCTATTCTGTTTATAGAATCCTTTTTTCCTGTCTATTATAGCACAGTTTTCCTGCTGTTTCAGCGATTTTATTTCTGTCTTTTTTCTTGTCTGCCTCCTATTTTTGAGATGTGGAAAAGATTTCGCCTGCTCAAAGCGAAAATTGCTCTTGCCTTTTTTTAAATTATATAGTATAATACAAAGGCATGATTTAATAAGATCGCTTATCTGTTTGGCAGGGCTGTACCGGAAGACCGAACGTGTTTTTTATCATGCGGAGATGTTGGTCCTGTGCGACAGGGCTCCATGAACCATGTCAGGCGGGGAACCGAGCAGCATTAAGTGGAAGTTTCTGTGCGCCGCAGGTAACCTGCATTTCCGTATGATCAAGGACATGTTCCACGCTTTGGTGTGTCCTGCCTTTTTCGAATCATTGCACAGGAGGGTCAGCAGGATGTATCAGGCACTGTACAGAAAATATCGTCCCAAAAACTTTGACGAGGTCGTAGGACAAGAGCACATCACTTCGGTGCTCAAGCAGGAGATTGCCAGCGGACGCATCGGTCACGCCTATCTCTTCACCGGCTCCCGCGGCACCGGCAAGACCTCCTGCTCCAAAATCATCGCCAAGGCGGTCAACTGTCCCCATCAGCAGGACGGCAATCCCTGTGGGGTCTGTGACATCTGCCGCGGCATCGACGACGGCTCCATCCTCGACGTCACCGAGATTGACGCTGCCAGCAACAACGGCGTGGACAACATCCGCCAGCTGCGCGAGGAGGCAAACTTCACCCCTGCCGTCACCAACTACCGCGTTTACATCATCGACGAAACCCATATGCTCAGCACCGGCGCCTTCAACGCTCTGCTCAAAATCATGGAGGAGCCGCCCGAGCACGTCATCTTCATCTTGGCGACCACCGAGGTCCACAAGATTCCCGCTACCATCCTCTCCCGCTGCCAGCGGTTTGACTTTAAGCGCATCAGTCCGCAGGTCATTGCCCAACGGGTCATCGAGGTCTGCCAGCGGGAAAATATCGACATCCAACTGCCGGCTGCCGAGCTGATTGGACGGCTTGCCGAAGGCGGAATGCGCGATGCACTTTCTCTGCTGGATGTCTGCCGCAGCAGCTCGGAGCAAATCACCGTCGAGCAGGTGCGGCAAAGCGCAGGGCTTGCCGTTTCCGATTCGCTGTTTGCCATCGGCGATGCCGTTTTGGCGCAGGACATCCCTGCTGTGTTGCAGGAGATTGACCGGATGTTTGCAAACTCGGTCGATTTCGAAAAGATGTGCGTCCAGCTGATTTCCCACTACCGCGGTCTGATGATGGCAAAAGCCCTCAAGGACCCCGAAAATTTTGTGCCGGGACTTTCCCAGGACAAAGAGGCTTTGACCAAGCAGGCTTCCCGCTATTCGATGGGACAGATTTTATATTCGCTGACGGTGCTGCAGGACACCCTTTCCCGCATGGGAAAGACCACCCAA
>FR880224.1 GCA_000435195.1 Clostridium sp. CAG:169
GTTTGTTATCAAACAGTGACCGTTCCAATAAGAATTTCCTCAACTGCCCTATGTTTTCGTAGCTTATTCTTTGGGATAGAACCCCTTCACCTATACCTCGAATCAGGGTGTGGGTTGCATTCAAACGTGCAACCTTTCGCAAAAAACAAAGAGTGAGAGTAGTGCTGTAAGCGTTACTCTCACTCTTTGAAGTTGAAATCTTTTCGGGCAAAACAAAAACGTCCAAAACAGCTTAAATAAGCCATTCTTGGACGTTTTCTTTTGGAGCTGATGACGAGACTCGAACTCGTGACCTCATCCTTACCAAGGATGTGCGCTACCACCTGTGCCACATCAGCATATCTGGCAGGGGCAGAAGGATTTGAACCCTCGGCACGTGGTTTTGGAGACCACTGCTCTACCAACTGAGCTATACCCCTATATCGGTTTCCCATAAAAGAATGGTGGGCCTTCAGGGATTCGAACCCGGGACCGACCGGTTATGAGCCGGTTGCTCTAACCAACTGAGCTAAAGGCCCTGATTTCATATAGTTTACTCCGGAAACCCTTCCGGAGTAAACTACACACC
>FR880225.1:0-13317 GCA_000435195.1 Clostridium sp. CAG:169
GATATTTTCCGTCGCGCCCACGCTGGGGAACGGCAGGGTGATCTGCGCTCCATGCAGACCCTTCGGTGTGGTACAGTCCAAATATCCCCCGTCCTCCCGGATGGTGACACCCAGCTTTTTTAAGGAGGAAAGATGCAGGTCGATCGGTCTGGGTCCCAGCTCGCACCCGCCCGGATAGGACAGCTTTGCCTGCCCGCAGCGGGCAATCATCGCACCTAAAAAGACGATGGACGAGCGCATCTCCCGCATCAGCTGATCCGGGATTTCCGACACAAAGGGACCCTCGCTGTGTATACACAGCACCTTGCTTCCCTGCGATTGCTCCCAGTGGGTGCGGCAGCCCAGATGCCGCAGGATATTTTCTGCCGCATGAATGTCCGACAAATCAGGACAATTTTCTATCTCACAATCTCCGCAAAGCAGGGAGGCTGCCAGGATGGGGAGAGCTGCATTCTTTGCGCCGTGTATCCACGTTTCCCCTTCCAAGTTGTGCATTCCTTCCACTATGTAACGATCTGTGTCCATATCCACCCGCCCTTTCTGCTGACTTTTTCTTCGAACCGACGATTCGTTTACAAAGCCATACTATGCTGTACGGGCAGGTTTGGTCCCTTTCCCTGCTATATGGTGTGATTTCAGGTGCGAACAATCCTTATTTTGGCTGACGCAGCAGGCGCATCAGCTCTTCATAGATGCGCTCGTTTGCGTCGATCATTGCCAGCTTCTGGGCGTTCTGTCCCAGCTGGCGCAGTCTTTGCGGGTCGTTTGCCAGCTGCTCGACTTCACTGCACAGCCGCTGCCCGCTCAAATCCTTCTCCTCGATGAGGACCGCAGCCTGGTTTTTGACCAGCACCATCCCGTTGTGGTACTGGTGGTTTTCTGCCACATTCGGCGAAGGAATCAGGATGGATGCCCTTCCCGCAGCCTCCAGCTCGGAGAGGGTGGAGGCTCCCGCCCGGCAGATGACCAGGTCCGCAGCCGCCAGACAATCGTCCATATCGTTTATGTATTCTCGGATGTCTACATTTGGATTTTCCTGGAAGACAGCGCCGCGCTCTGCAAGCATCTGCGGAAAATCCTCCACCCCATACTTTCCGGTCGCGTGGATGTGGTGGATCTTGCCGGTGCAGGGTCCGCCTTCTTTGGTGTGCCATGCAATCAAGTCCGCCATCGCCTGATTGAGCCGGTGTGCACCCTGGCTGCCGCCAAAGGAAACGATGCACATTTTATCCCCGACTCCCAGCTTTTTCCTTGCCTGCTCGCGGTCGGCATAGACAATCGACTCTCGAACCGGATTGCCGACCACCAGCTCCTTGCAGTTGGGGTCCAGATATTTCTTTGCTTCCGGCACCGCCAGCAGAATCTCATCGACATAGCGGGAAAGCAGCTTTGTGGTCACACCGGGAAAGGCGTTGGATTCGTGCGATGCGGTGCGAATCCCCATCTGCGCCGCCTTTCTCAAAATCGGACCGCTGACATACCCGCCCCGTCCGACCACCAAATCCGGTCCAAAGCCCTCAATCAGCTTTTTGGAGCGCGCTGAGGCGGTCGTCAGATAAAACAGCGAGGAGATATTATATTTGATGTTAAACCAGGTCAGCTTGCGTTGGAAGCCTTTGATGGTGATGGGTGCAAAATCGAATCCCGCCTGCGGAACCAGCTTTGCTTCCATCCCCTTTGGGTTTCCTGCAAACAAAATCTGTGCGTCCGGCTGCTTCGCCTTTAGGGTGGAGGCAATGGCAATCGCCGGGTTGATGTGTCCTCCGGTCCCGCCGCAGGCAAACAGTATTTTCATGGTTGACCATTCCTTTCAGAAGGTATTTTCCGGGTGCCGCAGGCGGTCACTCTTTTTCATAAATTCCCTGCCGCGACACCGCCAGCAGGATTCCCAGCTCACCCAAAATCATACACAGCGAGGTCCCTCCGTAGGAGAACATCGGCAGGCTGATGCCGGTGTTTGGGATGGTATTGGTAACAACTGCGATATTAAGCATCACCTGCATTCCAATCTGGGTGGTGATACCCACTGCAATCAGCATACCAAATCGGTCTTTGGCGTGCAGGGCAATGGTGTAGCCGCGCCAGATGAGCAGAGCAAATAGGACAATGATCAGGCACGCTCCCACAAAGCCCAGCTCCTCGCAGACGATAGCAAAGATAAAGTCGTTTTGCACCTCCGGCAGATACAGCTGCTTCTGACGGGATTCGCCCAATCCCACGCCGAGCAGACCGCCCGAGCCGATTGCCATCAGCGACTGTTTGGTCTGATAAGCGCCGCTGTCGGTGGTGGAAAACGGGTCGAGCCAATAGGTCAGTCGGGTCAAAACATGGTTAAAACGCTCAGCAAAGAAGGTCGGCATTGCCAGAACGATGATTGCCATTCCGCTGACGCCGAGCATACCCAGACCCATCAGGTGCTTGATTCTCGAGCCGCCCACAAACATCATCGACAGGGTGATACCCAACAGCAGCAGCGTTGCCGACAGGTGCGGCTGCGGCAGGATGACCAGCGCCATTGCGCCAAACAGCGCCAGATAACGCGCCGTTCCCAGCCACAGCTGATCCATCTTGTCCTGGTCGCGGCTCATCAGGTGAGCAAACAGCAGAATCAGCGCAAATTTGGCAATCTCCGACGGCTGAAAGTTGACCGGACCGATGCGCACCCAACGGTTCGCACCGTTTTCCGCCTCAAACAGGTAACACGCCATACACAGGGCAATCGAAACGGCGTACAGCGGCCAGACAAATTTTCTCAGCCAGTGGTAGTTGACAAAGGAGGCTGCAATCATGCCCACCACGCCGATAATCGACCACATGATCTGGCGGCGGATGTAATAAAAGCTGCTGTCCTTATAATAATATGCGCGCGCATAGCTTGCAGAAAACAGCATGACCAGACCAAAGCCCAGCAAAGCCAGAGTCAGCAGCAAAAACGGAATATCAAAATCCCCCCAGATATACAACGGGGTCACCTTGCTGGGCGCTGCCTTTCTGGAAGCCTTATATCGGGTCGGTCCGCCTGTGCGTCCGGTCCCGGCTCGGTTGCCCGGGTATTGCACAACGTTGGAAGGGACCCTTCCTGTGACATTCATCCGCCTTTTGTTGGAAGATGGATGGTTTCTGCGTTCCCGCAATCCTCTCGCCGCCTTTCCTGTAAACTGTGGCGCAAAAATTTTGTGCCTTTACAATACCATCAGCACTGCAATGATGCAGCCCAATGCTGTCACCGCCGAAAAGACGGCAACGATCTTGACCTCGCTCCATCCGCACATCTCAAAATGATGGTGGATCGGCGCCATTTTAAAAACACGCTTGCCGGTCAGCTTGACACTGCCAATCTGGATGATGTCCGACATCGTTTCCGCTACATAGACGATTCCGACAAAAATAAGGATGACCGGCATCCGCAGTCCAAACGCCAGAGCCACCACCAGTCCGCCCAAGAACATCGAGCCGGTGTCGCCCATAAATACCTTTGCCGGATGGAAGTTCCACACCAAAAAGCCCAGGCAGACACCAGCCAGCGCTGCTGCCAACAGGTTCATCTGCACAAAGCCTTCGATGGAGGAAATGACCAGAAAGCCCATGGCTGCCACCATTGTAACCGAAGATGCCAGCCCGTCGATGCCATCGGTCAGGTTGACCGCATTGACTGCACCGATGATGATGAACAGCATGGCCGGGTAGTAGAAAAAGCCGATGTCAAACTCCCCTGCAAAGGGAATCCACAAGGTGGTGTGTGGTGCAAAGATGTACTCCGCTGCCAGGTAGAGCACTGCCACCAGCAGCTGACCCAGCGTCTTCTGCCCTGCTTTTAGACCCAGATTGCGCTTTTTGACCACCTTGATGTAGTCATCCAGAAAGCCAAGCAGTCCAAAGCCCAGCGCCATCAGCACACCGCCGAACAGATAGAAGCTGCCGCCCTCGGAGGCATCGGCAATCCCGCTTCCCGACAGGTGCAGGGTAGCCCAGCCTGCCAGCACCGATACAATCAGACCAATGACCATCATCAACCCGCCCATGGTGGGGGTTCCCTGCTTGGATTTGTGCCATGCCGGACCGATGTCCAGAATCGTCTGTCCATAATGCAGTCTGCGCAGGAATGGAATAAGCCACAGTCCTGTTGCAGAGGATATTAAAAACGCACTGACCAGTGTGATCAGCAAAGCGGTAAAATTCATTTTCTGTCAATCCTTTCCTTTATGCTCCGAGATATTCTGAAATATCCTGCCCGTTAAAATCGCTCATACAGTCTGGAGAGGACCTCCTCGAGCTTCATGCCGCGGCTGCCCTTGATCCACAGGGTATCTCCCGGTTGCACCAAAGACAGCAGCTTTTCGGTCAGCTGCTCCTTGTCATCAAAATGCAGCACCTTCTGGCGGCTGCTGCACACCTCCTGTGCGCCCTTGACAGCTGAGCGGCTGAGCTGACCGACACAGATGATGATGTCGATGTCCGTTCTGCCTGCGCACTCGCCTGCTTCATAATGTGCCTGCTGTGCATAGTCACCCAGCTCGAGCATATCGCCCATGACCAGAATCTTTCTGCCGCGCTTCTTTTGCAGGCGCTGCATACTGCCAAAGGTCTGGATGGCTGCCTTCATCGAGTCCGGTCCTGCATTGTAGCAGTCCTCCACCACGCAGATGCCGCTGCGTTGTACCACCCGCTGACGCATTCCCGACGGTTTATAGCCGGTCAGTGCATCCACGATGGTTTGCGGTTGCATTCCAAACTCGATGCCGACGGCAAAGGCTGCCAGCGCATTGAGCACGTTGTGCTTGCCGATGGTCGGGATGACCGCCGGAAACTCCTGCCCGTTCCAAAGGATGGTGAAGCGGGTCTGTGCCGTTTCCTCCTGAACGTCCTTCCCTTTGACCTGACAGTTTTTGTTTTCCATTCCGTAGTAGATGGTCTTAAACTGCGGACAGTCCACCGTTGCCAGCATATCATCATCCCCGTTGAGGATGAGCGGCGAGCCGGGTGTCATTCCTTCGGTAATCTCCATCTTCGCTTTTAAGATGCCCTCTCTGGAACCCAGATATTCGATATGTGCCACGCCGATATTGGTGATAACCGCAGCATTCGGCTTTGCACGGCGGGTCAGGTCGGAAATCTCGCCAAAGTGGTTCATACCCATTTCGATGACCGCAGCCTGCACCGTCTCATCCAACTCCAGCAGGGTTTTGGGCAAGCCGACCCGATTGTTAAAGTTGCCCTGGGTCTTGAGGGTTTCAAACTGAGCAGACAGCACCTGCGCAATCATTTCCTTGGTGGTAGTTTTGCCGACGCTGCCGGTTACCCCTACCATCCGAAAATGGTAGCGGTCCCGATAGGCTCCCGCAAGGTCCAGAAATCCCTGTTCGGTGTCTTCGCAGACAATCAGCTGCTGTGCCGGCAGCTCCTTGCAGTATTCTTCTACACCCTTTTTATCCACCAGCGCATACTGCGCCTTGTTGCGCAAAGCCGCACCCACATACGCGTGTCCGTCAAAGACCTCCCCGCGCAGCGCCACAAACAGGCAGCTTTCGCGGTCGCCGTCCTCCGGCTGAGGACGGGAATCGGTGGAGATGGATGTAATTTTGGCGTTGTTATCTAAAAAATAGCTGTCTGTACAGCCGACAGCCGCTGCAATTTCGCCCAATGTCATTGGCCGCATCATTGAAAAACCCTCCGTTGACAGCCGGAAGCTCCGGCTTATTTTGCGGACAACTGCCCGCAGAGAATCATTATATCATATTGTACAGCAAATGAAATCCTTTTTCTGTAAAAATTCGCCGCACAACCGCTAACTTTCTGTTTTTCTTCGTTCAAACTCCTGTCGGACCAGCTGCTTTTCATCAAACAGGATGGTGCGGTCCGCCAGCACCTGATAATTTTCATGTCCTTTGCCCGCCAGCAGGAGAACATCTCCCCTGCGGCAGCAGGAAATCGCCCAATGGATTGCCTCGGCGCGGTCGGGGATGACCCGCAGCTGCCAGCCTGCACGAACATCGGCAAGGGCATCCGAGAAAATCTGCTCCAGCGGCTCTTCCCGCGGATTATCCGCTGTCATCACGGCAAGGTCTGCATTTTCGCAGACCGCCTGTGTCATCAACGGACGTTTGCTTCGGTCGCGTCTGCCCGGACAGCCAAAGACCACCAGCAGTCTGCCCTTGCAGTCCTTTCGGATGGTGCGCAGCACCTTGCGCAAGCTGTCCGGCGTATGGGCGTAGTCGCGCAGCACGGTGATGCCGCCGCTGCTGACACACACCTCGGTTCTGCCCGGCACACCCTGGCAGCTGCACACCGCATCGACACTTTCTGCAAACGGCAGTCCCAGTTGCAACAGCATCCCCACCGCTGCCATCAGATTTTCCACCGAAAATTCCCCCGGCAACGGCAGTTTTGCCTGACGGCGCTCCCCTTGAAAGCACAGGGTCGATTCACACCGGTCGCTGAACAGCTGAATCTGCTCTGCCCGCAGCATCGCCTGCTGCTCCCTGCCAAAGGTCAGCAGCGGCATCCTTTTGTTCTGTAAATCCTTTAGCAGACGCCTGGCATACGGGTCGTCGATGCGGAGCAGTGCCCGGTCGCACTGCTCAAACAGCATTGCCTTCGACTGAAAATAATGCTCGACGTCCCCATGTATGTCCAGATGCTCCGGCGTCAGGTTCAAAAAGGCGGCACAGCTAAACTGGCAGCCGTACAACCGCTGCTGCTCGATTGCCTGTGAGGAAGCTTCCATCACCACATGGGTGCAGCCCTGCTTAAACATCATGGCAAGCAGCTGCTGAAGCTCCCAGGCATCGGGTGTGGTGTAGCGCGCAGGCAGAGTGAGCGATTCCCCGATGCGGTTGCAGATGGTCCCAATCAAGCCCGCCTTGATTCCCAGATGACCCAGCGCATGGTGGAGCATCCAGGCACTGGTGGTCTTGCCATTGGTGCCGGTCAATGCCAGCAGCTGCATCTTTCTGGCTGGGTAGCCAAAAAACGCTGCGCACAGCTGGCTGTACACCCGACGGGTGTCCTCCACCAGCAGCTGATTGGGGATTTTGCAGTCCTGCTGTGCCACCACAAAGACCGCTCCCCTTTGCAGCGCCTGCGCCACATAGTTGTGCCCGTCGCCCAGGGTTCCCCGGACACAGACGAACACGCTGCCCTTCTGCACCTGGCGGG
Organism: Clostridium sp. CAG:169; assembly: GCA_000435195.1. Lineage (GTDB taxonomy): Bacteria > Bacillota > Clostridia > Oscillospirales > Ruminococcaceae > Negativibacillus. The sequence goes on from FR880225.1 coordinate 7,156, forward strand.
AATCGCAGGTCACCGAGGTGACCTGCTGTGCGGGGAGGCGGTTGTTTGGCAAAACCTCTGCAAAAAGTGTTTGCAGCTGCATCTGTTCTCCCTCTTCTCTATCGTGATTTCATCTCATGCTACTGACCGGTCGCCTGACCCTCCTGCTGCTGTTGTTGCTGTTCTGCCTCCGGGTCAATGTTGACAGTGATAATCGAGCCGGTTTCCGCACTGGAGCCGGGAGGTGGGTCCTGTGTAACAACCACCTCTTCCGCACCCTCGGGCACAGAACCGACGATGTTGATATTGAATCCTGCGTTGGTAATCAGCTGGTTTGCATCCGAAACGCTGCGTCCTAATACGTCAGGAACCGTTCCGCTGCTGTTAGCTTCGTTTTCATCGGTGTAGAGGATAACGGTTCCGCCGTATGGCAGGGTCTTGCCAGCCTCCGGCACCTGCTTGAGAACGTGCTTGCCCTGACCGACAATCTCGGTCTTGAGTCCGGCAGCACGGATGGTCGCCTGTGCCTCATGCGGTTTGGTAGTCACATAGTTTTTGACGGTGACCTCTTCCTGCTCCTCCTTTTGTGCATCGGTGAAGGATGGCTCATAACCTAAATAAGGCAGGATGTCCTCCAGCATCGCGCCGACGACCGGCGCTGCAATGGTGGAAGATTGCGCATTGCCTACTACCGGCTCATCCAGCGCGACCAGCACAGCAATCTTCGGGTCGTCTGCCGGTGCAAAGCCCACGAAGGAAAGAATGTTGCCGTACTGTATTCCGTTTTCGTCGAAGTTATCCAACTTCTCGGAGGTGCCGGTCTTACCGCCGATGCGGTAGCCCGGGATCGCTGCATTTCGACCGGAGGCATCGCTGCCGCCGGCTACGACCTGTTCTCCCAGATAGCAGACCTTTTGCGAGGTCTGTTCGGAGATGACCTGCCGCTTGACAGTCGGCTCGGTGGTTTCCACGATGTTGCGGTCCGAATCGATGATCTGTTTGACCACATACGGTTGCATCAGGTTGCCGCCGTTGAGCGCTGCCGACAGGGCAGTCACCAGCTGCAACGAGGAGACCTTGAAGGTCTGACCGAAGGCGCTCGAACTAAGCTCCGAGATACCCATGGTGTCCGCGTCGTAGTGCATACTGCTGTTGTCCGCTTCACCCGGCAGGTCGATGCCAGTCAGGTCGCCCAAGCCGAAGCGGTCAAAATAGGTGGTAAAGTTTTCCACACCGGTCTGCTGACCGATTTCGATAAAGGCAGGGTTGCAGGAATGCTTCATTGCCTGGGTCAGGTCCTGCATATCATGACCGCCGTTGTCCCTTTTCCAGCAGTGAATCTTGTTGCCTGCAACCTCTTTGTAGCCGATGCAGTAATAGGTGCTGTCCATGGAGATGCTGCCGCTGTCCAGCGCTGCCGCAGCGGTAATCAGCTTAAATACTGAACCCGGTTCATATGGGTCGGAGATGACCTTGTTCCTCCACTGACCGTTCTGTTCATCCAGCAGCCACTCCTGGAATTCTTCCTCGGTCAAACCGCCGTTAAGGGCGCGCAGGCGCAGATTATCTGCCAGCAAATCCTCCTGCGTAACATCAGACAGCTTTAATTCTTCCCCTGCAACACCGGAAGAAATCGGCAGATTCTGCTGGGTCTGCGGCTGGGTGGGATCCACCGTTCCGCCCTGGGTATTTTGGTTTATCTGTCCCTGTTGCCCTTGGGAAGTGCCGCCCTGCAGTGCCTGTACCGCCGCATTGGTGGAGCTTAAAGCATTTTCTCTTTTTTGGCGGATTTCTTTTTCCAGGCGCAGCACCGCCTGCCGGTCGGTCAGCTGACGCGGATTATTGGGGTCAAAGTCCGGCTTGCTTGCCATCGCAAGGATTTCTCCGGTGTCCACATCCATCACGATGCCGGTCGCACGTTTTTTTACATCATGCTCTACTACAGCAATCTCCAGATGCTTTTCCACAAAGTGCTGGATGACCTCATCGATGGTCAGCACCAGTGAGTTTCCGTCCTGCGATTCATACAGCTTTTCATACTGAAAGGGCATTTCACCGTTTTGACCGTTTTTAGCAGAAACAATTCTGCCCTCGCTTCCGGTCAGTATCTTGTTGTAGTAGGATTCCAATCCGTAGGCGCCGCGGTTATCATAGGCATTGACAAAGCCCAAAACGGACGCAGCCAGGTCGTCGAAGGGATAAACCCTTTTACTGCCCTGGTTGAGGGTGATGCAGTTGATTCCATTTGTTTGGATAAACAGCTCGATTGCATCCGCCGTTTCTTTGTCCACCTTATATTGGAGCACCTCCCAGTAGGAGTTGACATTTTCCGCTTTTTTACGGATTGTTTCTTCGGTGACGTCGATCAGGGAAGGCAGTCCGGTCGCCGGGTCGCACAGGACCTTCAGCTCCGCTTCCCTTTTTTCCTCCTTGCTGCTCAGGTTTGCCGGCTCAAACACAACGTCCCAAACCGTTTTACTGGTTGCAAGGGTTTTCATGTTGGTATCGTAAATCGACCCGCGGTGCGGCTCGATGACCGTATCTTTTAGCTGCTGGTTCAAAGCCAGCTGTTTATAGCGGTCGCCATCGACAATCTGAAGATAAAACAGCCGCCCGACCAGCACTGCACTACACACTGCACAAAGCACAAACGCAACCAAGCCAATCTTCTTGCGTGTCACATTTCTGGAGTGATTTGCCATTATGTTACCATCCTATCCTGTTCCAAAATTTTACCCTGAAACAAAACAAGAGCTAAGATGTCTTTGAATACTTCTTAACTCCTGTTTCTGCCCTAATACGGGCAATCCGCCGCCGCAACAGAAAAGACCGGCGGGACTATTCCATTGTATTTTTCTCAGGTGACAGATATGCCATTAAATCGGAGAGTCCTTTTTTTAACTGCTCCAGGAGGGTCGGATTGTGGTTTTCCAGTTCATCCACCCGGTCCCCATCCGAAAAGCTAACGTAGGTCACCTGATCCTCACGCAGCTTTGCCATTCCATTCTCACGGGTCACCGTACTTTCGATGTTGTTCAGCGCCATCGAGCTTTCCAGCTCGGCGCTCAGCGTGCGGTAGTCGGATTCCAGAAGCTCCAGCTGCTGATTGCAGGCAGTGATTTTCATGGTGATTTCGGTGATTGCCACCTGGCTGAAGATAACGCCCAGCACCCCTACAAAGAAGATGGCGACACAGACAGCAACCTTGGCAATAAACTCCTTGTTCTTTCTCTGCTGCTGTTTTTTTGTGACGACCTTCAGCTTTGGTTTGCGCTGTGGCTGGCGCTGTATTTCAAACCGATCAAAATCATACGCTACATTACTTTGACTTGCCATGGCAACCGACCCCTTTTATCTTTATTCAAAACAGACCCCGTTTAGCCTTCCAGCTTTTCCAGGACCCGCAGTTTTGCACTTCTGCTTCGGTTGTTCCGCTCGATCTCCTCGGCTGTCGGCTCGATCGGTTTGCGGGACACCAGCTTTGCTCTGGGCTTTTTGCCGCAGACGCAGACCGGAAACTCCGGCGGGCAGGTGCAGCCCACCGTATAGGACGCAAACATCTGTTTGACAATCCTGTCCTCCAACGAATGGAAGGTGATGATGCAGAATCTTCCCCCTACATTCAAACAATCAAAACTTTTGTCGATACATTCCTTTAAATGCTCCAGCTCGTGGTTGACCTCGATGCGGATTGCCTGAAAGGTCTGTTTCGCCGGATGCCCTTTGCCTCTTTTGGCTGCTGCCGGATAAGCCTGTTTAATCAGCTCAACCAGCTCGAAGGTGGTTTCGACCGGCTTTTCTTCCCTTGCCCGCACAATTTCGGAGGCGATGCGCACGGCAAATTTTTCTTCTCCGTACTCGCGCAAAATACGGATCAGCTCCTCCTTCGGGTAGGAATTGACCACATCATAGGCGCTCAAACCGTGCTGGCTCATGCGCATATCCAGCTTGGAATCAAAGTGATAGGAAAAGCCGCGCTCGGCGGTGTCCAGCTGGCGGGAAGAAACGCCCAAATCCAGCAGGATACCATCCACCTTTGGGATGCCCAGTCGCTGCAAAATCTGCGGAATGTCCTTAAAATCCCCATCGACCACCTGTGCTGCCGGATAAGGCGCAAGCCGCTGGGTCGCTGTCTGGATGGCGTCCGGGTCCTTATCAATGGCAATCAGTCTGCCGCCCTGCTCAAAGCTCAGCCGCTTTGCAATCTGGGAGGAATGTCCCGCACCTCCTGCGGTCCCGTCCACATAGATTCCGTTTGGACGGATATTCAGTCCCTCGATTGTTTCCTCCAGCAGCACCGACACATGCTGAAACTCCATTCCTTCGCCCTCCTGCTTTCCTGTTTTACTCTATCATTTAAAAATCAAGCTCATCCATTGTTTGTGCAATCATGTCGGAAGTGACCTCGTTGCACATCTGCTCCCACTGGTCCTGGTCCCAGATTTCGGCGCGGTTGGAAGCTCCCACAATCACCAAATCTTTCTGCAAACCCGCATACTGGCGCAGATTTTGCGGAATCAAAATCCTGCCCTGCTTGTCCGGCTGCACCTGCGTGGCGCCGGCAAACAGAAAGCGCTGCAAAGCACGCGCCTTGGAAAGAGGCAGGCTGTTGAGCTTTTCGGTCAACTTGTCCCACTCCTGCTGGGAGTAGACAAACAGGCACGGGTCTCCCAATCCTTTGGAAAGGATGAAGGTTTCCCCCAAATCTTCGCGCAGCTTTGCCGGGAAGTTGACCCTTCCTTTGGTATCCAGACTGTGCTGGTATTCACCAATCAGCATTGCCGCACCACCTTAAATCGCTTGCCTGCCGAAGCTCAGAACGATTCTCCACCGCTCCGGTGTTCCTCTCTACTTTTCCCCACTTCTCTCCACTTTGTAATTATTATAACTTTGTTTACAAAAAAAAGCAAGTATTTTTACCTTTACTCTCTGCAATAATTTTTCGACAAAAAGATACTCTCTTTCCTTTTTATTCGCTGTTCTTTGTACTTTTTCCAATATTTTCCTTTCTTTTAACAATTTCTTTTGGAACAATCTATCCGAAAGCTGCATATTACAATTTGTAAAATTTTATTTTACATTTGTATGCTTTGGCTGTTGTTCTTCGCACCTTCCATTTTTTAGATCAGGCAAAGCGGTTTCCGAGAAAGTTTCCTCTGTTTTTTATATTTTTATCCTTACAAATTGAACACAATGTATAAATATTCTTTCTTCCTTCCTTTTAAATCTGATCATATCCTCCGATTGAATTTATAAAATCAATTAACCTAATTTCTATAATAAAAAATATCAATCAAAAATTGCTTGACTTTGTTCCGGTTTTTTCTTACTCTTATCCTGATAAGAACGTACTTCTCCGTTGGGAAATTCCCAGTCGGAAGCATTTTTCGTTTCCCAAAAAGGAATCGAAATCAGGAATAGAAAAGAGAGAAAGAAATGCAAATCAAAAAAGAACTGCCGGAAATCTTTGGCGAGTTTGGTGAGATGCGTCAAAAATCCTTCCTCGCCGCCTATGAAATGAAGCAGAAGAATATCCCGTTTGTCGGTACCTTCTGCACCTATTTTCCTCAAGAGATTGCAATGGCAATGGGAGCTTGCGTGGTCGGCTTGTGCTCGACCTCGGATGAAACCATTCCCGATGCAGAAAAGGACCTCCCCCGCAACCTGTGCCCGCTGATCAAATCCAGCTACGGCTTTGCTAAAACCGACAAATGCCCTTACTTCTACTTCTCCGACCTGATCGTAGGAGAAACTACCTGCGACGGAAAGAAAAAGATGTATGAGTATCTGGGTCAGTTTAAGCCGGTCTACACCATGGAGCTGCCAAATGCACAGAGCCCTGCCGGATTGGAGCTGTGGACCAAGGAAATCATCAAACTCAAGGAAAAGCTGGAATCCTTCTTTGAGGTGACCATCACCGAGGAACAGGTGCGCGAACAGGTAAAAATCATGAACAATGTCCGCCGCGCCATGAAGGAATTTTATTCCCTGACCCTGCCGGAGCCGGTCCCGGTCCTTGGACAGGATTTGTTCAAGGTGCTGTACGGTTCCTCCTTCAAATTTGATAAAAAGCGCCTGCCGGAAGAGGTTCACGCCATCTGCGAAAAGATTCGGGCAGAATATCAGGAAAATCCGAATAAATATCCAAAGGCACCTCGCATTCTGGTCACCGGCTGTCCAATC
>FR880225.1:13327-16432 GCA_000435195.1 Clostridium sp. CAG:169
CTGGTCACCGGCTGTCCAATCGGCGGCGGCGCTGCCAAATGCGTCAAAGCCATCGAGGACAACGGCGGTCATGTTGTTGTCTTTGAAAACTGCAGCGGTGCAAAATCCTTCGACCGTCTGGTCGATGAGGACGCACCGGATATTTACCGTGCAATCGCCGAGCGTTACCTGAGCATCGGCTGCTCGGTTATGACCCCGAACCCAAACCGTCTTGACCTGCTGGACCGTCTGATCGACGAATACCGCATTGATGCAGTCGTCGAAATTACCTTGCAGGCCTGCCATACCTACAATGTGGAAACCCTTGGCATCAAACAGTTTGTCAACGAGAAAAAGGGTATCCCGTACATGGCAGTCGAGACTGACTACTCTACCGCTGATATCGGTCAGATCAATACCAGAATGGCCGCATTCATCGAGATGCTGTAAGCCATGCTGACACTTGGAATCGACTCTGGATCGACTACGACCAAGGGTGCGCTGTTTGATGGGACTCAGATTGTAAAGACGGCAATCCTGCCCACCTCCGCAAACCCAAAGGACAGCATCTGCAATTTGTACGAGATGCTGTATAATGATGACGTTGCCTACACCGTATCCACCGGATATGGCAGGGCGCTGCTGGAACAGGCAGATAAGCAAATCACCGAAATCACCTGCCATGCCAGAGGAGCCGCTTTTTTGAACCCGAATGTTCGCGCAGTCGTGGACATCGGCGGTCAGGACTGCAAAGCCATCCTGCTGGACAATGGGCTGAACGTCGTAGATTTTATTATGAACGACAAATGCGCTGCCGGCACCGGACGCTTCATCGAGGTGATGATGCGCATTCTGGAGGAAGACATCAACAACATTGACCGGTTTGTCGAAGGACATCAGCCAATCAATATCACCAGTATGTGTACCGTTTTTGCCGAAAGCGAAATCATCAGCCTGCTTGCCAAAGGCGCAGACAAGGGCGACATTGCACTGGGAATCATCAACTCCATCTGCCGCAGGACCTCTTTCTTTGCACAGAAGCTCAATCTGTCCGGCGACATCTTCTTCAGCGGCGGTCTTGCCCAGTTCGAGATTTTCCGCTCCACCCTGGAGGGTTACCTGAAGATACCGGTACACACCTCGCCGCTCTCCCAGTTTGCGGGAGCCATCGGCGCTGCGGTCATCGGCTACAACAAGGTCAAACGCCAACAGGCATAAGCACAGCAAAAAAGCTCAGACAAATTTTGTCTGAGCTTTTTCTTTTTGATAAAACAAACGTTGCAGCAGAAAATCAGATCAGGCAGGAAAGAGGGCGCAGATGGATGGGTCGTTCCTAACCTCGACATCCTCTGCCTGCTTGTCCGCCAGAATCAGAAAGCGGCAGCGAACCGTTTCCCCTGCCGGAAGATAGAAGGAATACCCGTAGGAAACCGGCATCAGGACACTGCTTTCCAGCAGCTCGTAGTCATACTCTCCACCGATGCTGCAAAGGTCATAATCCGGGTAGAAATAATCGTTGCGAGCCGTCGTATTTTCCACTTCGGCACAGATTAAGTAGACGTCGTACTGCTCCTGCTGCTGCTCGTCCAGCAGGACGCCATATTCCTCCAGCTGCTCCGGCGTCAACTTCTGCTCCACCTGCAAAGAGCGATAGGAAGGGTCCTGCGAAATGCCCTGATACTGTACCCTATCAAAAAACGAACTCAATCGTCCGATGACAGCGAGGGCAAAAAAGACAATCAGCAAAATGCTTGCCATCTTTTTCATTGGTTCCTTACCCCCTCTCCCAGCTCAATGACCGACAGACGGTCCACTACGTCAATTTGAGTCCACGGCAGCTCCTTGGTTTCCTGTACACACAGCTGATAGTCCCCGCTGCTGTCCGCAGGAATCAGGAAGAAGAGTGCGCCCATCTCATCGTCCTGCATATATTCCGCCGAGGAGATGCCGAATGCTTCCTCAACGGCGCTTTCCATCCAGTACTCCATGCGGCGGTAGATTTGCCGGTCCGCACGCAGGTAGACGTCCTGCTCCCCATAGCTCAGAAAGTCGCCCGCCTGCTCGTCCACACTTACCATGACTGCTGCCAGCTGCATTCCGTCTAAATCCAGCTCACCGTCCTCCAAACGAACACGCAACTCCTCCGGCAGGTCAAAGCGCTGCATCGAATGGACTGCCAGCCTTGCACCGTTTTCCAGTTCAATCAACTGGTCGATTTGATATTCCTCCACCTGTATCCGGTCGCTTTGGACGCGGTCCTGAATGACCTGACCCACCGTCACCTCCAACAGGTCCAACCCCTCCGACAGCAGACCGAACAAAAGGAAAAACAGGAAAAATTTTACAATTACACTGCCCAAACAACCTCGATTTTGTTTGGAAGACTGTCGCTCTTCCTCTTTCCTTTGTGAAAATTCCCGGCGGTTCCAGCGCGTTTCTTCCTCCTGTTTTAAATCGAACGAAGGCTCATCTGCCTGCTCGTACCGCTCTTCCAGCCTTTGTTTTTCCTGTTCCATCTGCTGGCGGACATATCGCTCGGCAGAGGTTTCCTGTTGAACGCTGCCCTCCTTCTCAAAAGGATTATAGCTGCCGCATCGAGGACAAAGTTCATCCTTGGCGGTGTCGTACTTTTTCCCGCAGGATTGACAAACAATCTTCATAGATTCCCTCCTTCATTTCCAGACAAGGTCCGTTTGCCCTTTGTTCACCTTTTTCCTTTGAGCTGCATATTCTGTAAGGGAAAAAGAAACGAAAGGGTGTTTACCTTGCCAAAAATTTACCTCAGTCCCTCCACACAGGAGTTTAACCTTTATCAAAACACCGGCAGTGAAGAATACTGGATGAATCAGATTGCCGATGCCATGGAGCCTTATCTGCAAGCCAGCGGCATCGAGTATGTCCGCAATCATCCCGACGGCACGGTGGTGGATTCGATTGCTCAGTCCAACCTTTCCCGCTACGGGATGCACCTGGCTTTGCACTCCAACGCCTCGCCCGAGGGGATGGAAGGTCTGCTGCGCGGCACCGACATCTTCTACCGCCCGGGAGATGACCCAAACGCTCTGCTCAGCCGACGCTTTGCCCACATCGCAGCGGATGAGCTGAAAAAAATCTACCCACTGCCCC
>FR880226.1:0-1043 GCA_000435195.1 Clostridium sp. CAG:169
GGTGCTCTACCGACTGAGCTAATAAGTCAAAGTAGCTTTGCACGGCTTTGTTTGCCTGTGCTCTTGCAACGTTGATTATTATAGCACAGCTTATTTTTATTGTCAACACCTTTTTTAAATTTTTTTATAAAAATTGTCTTATTTTCCATCGGATGGTATAATAGAGGGATAAAGGGCTTTTGATTTTAAATTTTCGCTTTTCAGTGAGGTGCAGCATGGAACCTTCTTTGGATACCAACATACAATTTTTGACCGGCGTGGGTCCCAAGCGAGCCGCGCTCTACCAGAAGCTGGACATCTTTACCATTCGGGATTTGCTCTACTATTTCCCGCGCTCCTATATCGATCTGTCATCTCCCTGTGAGATTGCCGCTCTGCCTGCCTGGGAAACCTGTGGGGTCAAAGCCCGCGTCGTGGCCAAAAGTGCACCGCAGTATGTCCGCCGCGGCATGACCATCTCCCGCGTGCGGGTGGCAGACGACACCGGCAGCATGGTCATCACCTTTTTTAATGCCAAATACACCGTCGATGCCCTCCATTATGATCAGGAGTATCTGTTCTACGGCAGGACCGGCGCACCCGGAAGGGCAGAGATGACAGCGCCCTCCATCTACCCGGTTCAACAGGCAGGCGGGCTGATTCCGGTCTACCCGCTGACACAGGGACTTTCCTCCAAGATGATTTCTGCCAATATCGCGCAGGCGTTGCAGATGGCGGACCGGAAAATCCCCGACCCGCTGCCCGCCTTTCTCCGTCAACAGTATCAGCTGTGCCACCTGCACTTTGCTTTGCAGAACATCCATTTTCCCGCCGACCGGGAGAGCGCCCAGCTTGCCCGCAATCGTTTGGTATTCGAGGAGCTGCTGATGCTCTCCCTCTCGTTGCATTCGGTGCGCAGTGACACCAGCACCTGCACCGGCTTTGTCTGCGCCAAAACCGATTTGACCCCCTTTTTGGAGCAGCTGCCCTTTCAGCTGACCGGTGCCCAACAGCGTGCCATTGCGCAGGTGGCTGCCGATTTAAGCCGCAGTGTACCGATGAAC
>FR880226.1:1096-1337 GCA_000435195.1 Clostridium sp. CAG:169
GGTTCAGGTAAAACGATGGTCGCAGCGGCAGCCGCCTTCCTCGCCTACCAAAACGGGTATATGTCCGCACTGATGGCTCCCACCGAAATTTTGGCGCAGCAGCACTATCAGGGACTTTCCAAACTGCTGGGACCTTTGGGGATGCGGCTGGGTCTGCTGTGCGGCTCGATGACCGCCAAGGAAAAACGGCAGGTCAAGGAAAGCATCGCCTTAGGGATGGTGGATCTTGTCATCGGGACCC
>FR880226.1:1394-1616 GCA_000435195.1 Clostridium sp. CAG:169
ACCTGGCGCTGGTCATCACCGACGAACAGCATCGCTTTGGCGTGCGGCAGCGTGCGATGCTGGGGGAAAAATCTGTCCACCCGCACACGCTGGTCATGTCCGCCACCCCGATTCCCCGCACGCTGGCGCTGATGATTTACGGCGATTTGGACGTTTCCTCCATCGACGAGCTGCCGCCCAACCGTCAGCCGGTCAAAACCTATGTCATCAGCTCCAAGCTCA
>FR880227.1 GCA_000435195.1 Clostridium sp. CAG:169
TCGGTGACCGCCATCTGTCCGCACTCGCTGGCTTCGCGGGCAATTCTGTATTCCCCCGAAGAGGTGTTCACTGTGCGGGGAAGATATGTCAATAATTCGGAAATTTTGTACATGTCGGTCGATGGGGAAAACCGTGTACGCATCGAGCCGACAGACTGTGTTGTTATCTCAAAGGACAGCCGGTATGTCAAATATGTCAACTTTGGTTCGAAACATTATTTTGAAAAGTTAAATAAAAAAATCATGGGGAGATGACAGGTATGAAGGCAAAAAGACACGCAAAAATACTGGAACTGATCGAGGAATTCGACATTGATACCCAGGAGGAGCTGCAGGACCGACTCAATCAGGCAGGATTTACGGTGACACAAGCCACTGTTTCCCGCGACATCAAGGAGCTGCGTCTGATTAAGACCCTGTCCCCAAACGGAAACTATCACTACACCACCCACGGCGAAAAAGGAGGTCGTGTGGACCTTTCCTTTAAGTTTCACGCCATCTTTGCCGAGGCGGTCAACAGCATCGACTACGCACAGAACCTGGTGGTCATCAAGTGCTACACCGGCATGGCAAACGCTGCCTGTGCAGCGCTCGACTCCATCCGTTGGGACGGGCTGGTGGGCACCATCGCCGGGGACGACACCATCCTGCTGGTGATGAAGGACACCGAATCGGCGCAGGGAATCACCGAAGAACTCAACAAGCTGGCGCAGTAAGGGGAG
>FR880228.1 GCA_000435195.1 Clostridium sp. CAG:169
CGGCAGAGGAAAAACCGGCAGACAAAACACAGGCAGATGCACAGGACAGCCACTACCCGCTGACCATCAGCACCTACAACTATGCTTTGGAGCCAGTGGAATATACCTTTGAAAAAGCACCGGAAAGAGTGATTACTTTCTGGTCCAATTCTTTGGAAACCATGCTCGCACTGGGACTTGGTGACAGAATTGTTTGTGCTGTTGGCATGAATGAAGAAGATGTACTTCCAGAACTGAAGCCGGAACTTGAAAAGATGAAAAACACCGAGTACTATACAGATTTTAAAGACTCAAATGCAGCCATGAGCAAAGAAACAGCCATTATGATGGACCCTGATTTCATTCTGGCATGGAAATCCTCCTTCTCCGATAAAACCATCGGTGACGTTGGCTACTGGCACGAAAATGGAGTCGGAACTTATATGGCACTCAACTCCAACAATGTAAGCAAGCTTCGCACGGTAGAAAATGAATATCAAGATATTTTAACGATTGGTAAAATCTTTGATGTTGAGGATAAAGCACAGGCTCTGGTCGATGAAATGAAAGCTGAGGTCGAAAGAGTCACCTCCCAGACCAAAGATATGGAAAAGAAAAGCGTGCTGATTGTTGAATTTATGAAAGACAAAATCTGGACCTACGATGAAACCTATCTGGCAGGTGATATGGTAAAAGCAATGGGCGGAAATCTCATCAATACCGAACGAGAAATCGGTGAGGAAAACATCGTTGAATTGGACCCGGACGTTCTGATTGTAATCGGTAACGAAGAAAAGAAACAGCAGGTAATGGAAAATCCGGCATTTGCAAGTCTAAAAGCAGTACAAAACGGAAATGTAACTCCAATTAGTCTCAGTGAGGTTTATACCAGTGGTGTAAGAACCATCAATGGTTTGAATCATATCGGTCAGGCATTGTATCCAGAATTGTACTAAAAAGTTGTTAGGAGCCGTGTGGTATGGAGGCGAAAGTAAAAAGCCCAAAAAAAGCATTATTTCCCGTAGTGATGGTGCTCCTTTCCGTTATTCTTGTACTCTCACTGATGTTTGCGGTCACCATTGGTTCAACATCCATTCCGTTTTCTGATGTATATCATGTCATTTTTCATAAGATATTCGGTGTGGGAGACCCTTCATGGGGAAGCGGGAAAATACATGACGTTGTTTGGTTTATAAGATTACCCCGATTGATTTTGGCGGCTGCTATTGGAATGGGATTGTCCATCTGTGGTGTAGTGATGCAGGCAGTTGTAAAAAACCCTTTAGCAGAACCATACGTTCTTGGTATTTCCTCCGGCGCTTCGCTGGGAGCTACTTTGTCGATTATGCTGGGGGTTGGTACCATTTTCGGGAGCAACTATGTCGGAGTCATGGCGTGTCTGGGTGCATTCATCATATCCATTGGAGTCGTGACCTTATCTAATGTCGGAGGACGTTCCACCTCTGTTAAACTGTTGCTTGCAGGTATGGCTTTAAGTTCTCTGTGTGGCGCTTTTTCCAACTTCGTTATTTATTTTTCCAATGACAAAGAAGGTATGAAAACAGTATCTTACTGGATGATGGGAAGCCTGAGCGGTGCAAGCTGGGAAAATAATATGGTTGTCGTTCCCTTGACTATTTTGGGCGTCCTGTTCTTTTGGAGCCAGTACCGCACGCTGAACCTGATGCTACTGGGGGAGGAATCCGCCATCACACTTGGAACCGACCTGCATCCACGAAGACAGTTGTATCTTTTGGTAGCTTCCTTGATGGTCGGATTCGCAGTCTACTGCGCCGGTGTTATCGGCTTTGTCGGTCTGGTCATCCCACATGTGGTGCGGATGCTCTTTGGCACCGACCACAAGAAGCTTGTGCCACTTTGTGCGCTTGTAGGTGCCATCTTCCTAATTTGGGCTGACGTTCTGTGTAGAGTCATCATAAAGGGAATGGAGTTGCCCATCGGTGTCCTAACCTCGATGATCGGCGCACCGGTCTTCATCTATCTGATGGTGAAGCGAAAATACGGCTTTGGAGGAAAAGAATCATGAGAATCACGACCGAACAGCTAAAAGCCGTACTGGGCAGCAACGAGATTTTAAAGGGTATCGACTTTCAGGCGCAGGACAACGAGTTTGTCGGCATCATCGGACCCAACGGCAGCGGAAAAAGCACCCTGCTGCGCTGCCTGTACCGGGTGTTGGAGCCGACCCAGGGCGCTGTTTATCTGGATGGGAAGGCGCTTTCCTCCTACCGCTATCAGGAATCTGCCAAACGTATCTCGGTGGTCGCCCAGCACAACTACTACAACTTTGACTTCACTGTGCGCGAGGTAGTGATGATGGGTCGCGCTCCGCACAAAAAAGCACTGGACCGGGATAACGCCGACGACTACCGCATCGTGCGCGAGTCGCTGCGAAAGGTTGGGATGCAGGACTTTGAGGACCGCTCCTTTTCCACCCTGTCCGGCGGCGAGCAGCAGCGCATCATCCTTGCCCGCGCACTAGCGCAGCAGACCCCTTGCCTGATTCTGGACGAGCCGACCAACCACCTGGACATCAAATATCAGTTTCAGCTGATGAACATTGTCAAGGGCTTGGGATGCACCGTCATCTCGGCAGTACACGACCTGAACATTGCCGCCCTCTACTGCGACCGTCTGTACGCCATCAAATCCGGCAGGGTGATTGCCAGCGGCTCCCCGCAGGAAATCTTGACCCGCGAGCTGATCCGGCAGCTGTATGAGGTGGACACCCAGCTGTTCACCGACGAAAACGGCAGACTGCACATCCTCTATCAACCGCAAAGTGTGGAGATATCGCTATAACAGAAAGGAAGATTCTGATGAAAAAGATTATCATGCTCAACTGCCTGCGGGCAAATCAGGTTTGCACCGGCGCTGCCTGCTTAAAAGCCTTTAACGAGCGCACCCGAACCTTTGCGCAGTACGGGGAAGAGGAGCTGTTTCTGCAAGCCTTCTTCCGCTGCAACGGCTGCGATGAGCAGGGAAACGGCATCTGGGACGAGGGCATGGACGAAAAGCTCGAGCGGATGGAAGGACTGCACGCTGACGCTGTCCACATGGGCGTGTGTACCAAACGCAAGGACGGCACCCGCTGTCCGGTCATCCAG
>FR880229.1:0-2017 GCA_000435195.1 Clostridium sp. CAG:169
TTTGTCCAATATGTATTGTAGTGCTACACAATGATATAATGCTTTCTCGCTACGCCTGTTATCTGATTGTGATGAACGGCGATTCCCGTAAGGAGGTGATTGCCCTCGGTCAAACCTATTTCGCTGTGAAAACAAGACAGCAGGAACTGATTGAAAATTACGAGGAGCTTACCGAAGAGCAAAAACGGCTTGCTATCAGAAACGAAATGATTACTCATAATAAATCGCTCGCTGAAGCTGCTCAGGCAGCCGGTGTTATTACATCAAAGGAATATGCAATCTTCCAAAATAAAGGTTATCAGGGATTGTACGGCGGTCTTGGAGCTAAAGAAATTCACCAACGCAAAGGTTTAAAGAAAAGTCAGAAAATCCTCGATCACATGGGAAGTACAGAACTTGCTGCCAACCTTTTCCGTGCTACACAAACTGATGAAAAACTTCGCCGCGAAAATATCCAGGGAAAAGAGCAAGCATACCAGACCCATTATGAAGTAGGTCGAAAAGTTCGCCAAACCATCAAAGAATTAGGTGGCACAATGCCGGAGGACTTACCTACTCCCAAAAAGAGTATCGCACAAATTGAAAGAGAACAAAAGAAAAAATTAAAATAAAAAAACGCCCCCTGTGTTGGCGCACAGAGAGCGATCCGGTTGCTCCACCAGGAGCGTGCATGATGATAAGATACCAATATCATTATAGCACTCTTTTGGTGGGCTGGCAACTGCATACCCAAAAGGAGTGTATTTTTTATGCCAAAGAAAAAACTTAGCCCGCCAGTATGGGACGAGAAGAACCAGCGCTGGGTGAAAACTGCGTACTGCAATAATCTCAAGAAAAACTTTTACAGCAAAAAGAAAGGCGCTACCACAGCAGAGCGGGAAATCACAGCAGCCATCAACGCCTGGAAGGAAAAGATAGAAGGGCTCACCGGATGTGGAAAGCTTACGCCTATGTCGCGCGTGAAAGATGTGTACGAAGATTTTAAAATTGACATAGAAGCCCGCACCAGTAAAGCAAATTGGCATACAGTAGAATGGCGCTTTGAATCGTGGATTTTGCCGGTTATCGGCAACCTCTCCATCCTTGATCTAAACGATGGCATCCTCCAAAAAGTGATAAACAATGCATATGCCAAAGGCAATCTATCTCACAAAACTCTACGCAATATGCGCGCTGATATGGCAGCCTTTTTAAAATTCTGCCGCAAAAATCAGATAACATCCTATCACCCGGAAGATATCGATATCCCCAGAAGTGCCGGGCGGCAGGAAAAGAAAATCTTGCAGCCTGATGATTTAAAGGTACTATTTTCCGTTGATACATCTATCATTAATAATCAGCGCGTACTTGAGCCGTATATCTACGCTTTCCGCCTCCAGGTGCTCCATTGTCTGCGCCCTGGCGAGGTTGGAGGGCTTAAAAAATCTGATAGAGTAGGCGATATTGTGCGAGTACAGCGCTCCATCAATAGCGAGAAAGAAATCACCAGAGGCAAAAACGATAACGCAGTCCGCGCCTTCCAGCTCTCAGAACTCGGGAAAGAGTGCTGGGACAAGCAAGTTGCCTTATCAGATTCCGAATGGCTTTTCCCGGGCTTTGTAACAGATACCTACCGCAAACGCTTGCGCTCATACTGCCTATCTAATAATATCACGCTGGTAACTCCCTATGAGCTCCGACATACATCTTTTTCGGTGATGCAGGCCTTGCCGGAAGGACTCGTAAAATCCGCCGGTGGGCACTCTCAAAACATGGATACTTTCGGTGTGTACGGGCATGAGGTACAAGGTGATATGGACTTAACAGCCCAGCTTGTGCAGGAACGATTTGATAAGCTTCTCGGGAAATAACCCTTGATTTTGATGGTGTTTTTGATGGTGGATTTTCCAGCTTATAGAGCGGTTTTTATCCGTATATGATTTTTAATCCCTAAAAAATCGGCATAATCAAGCCAAAAAACAGCAAATCAATTTGTATGCTGTTGATTTAAAGCCGGTCCGAATCCCGCCAGCCCAGC
>FR880229.1:2062-2935 GCA_000435195.1 Clostridium sp. CAG:169
CCAAAAAACAGAAACCCAATTTTGTGGGTTTCTGTTTTTTTATTTAAATCAAAGGGATTCGGACGAACCGACCGCAACAGCGGGAAAAACAGTCCGGCGGACTGTTTTTAGGTGAGGGGGAACGGAGTAAATCCCGCCAGCCCAGCCAAAATCTCGTCCTGATTTTTTGTCAGGGCGGGATTTTTCCATCTTCCCCCTTCGTATGGCACAGTATGCCCTCTGCCTGCCGTTTCATCACAATCAAAAGGCAGGCAAACACAAAAGAAAGCCGGAGGACCAACATGAAACCATCTTTTGATGACAAACAAAAAAGCACCTTAAAAATCATCGACTCCTCCATTGCAAGCTGCGAAAAGGTCAGAGGAAAACTCAAGGAAGGCTCCTCTCAGCTCTCTTTGAACACCAACCGCCTGCAAGCGCTGTATCTTGCAAAGGAAATCCTGCAAAACACCGACTGCGATGCCGACAGACAGCAAATCGAACAGGCGCTCATCCAAATCACATCCATCCGACGCAAAAGTGAAACCGGGCTTGCCCACGCAAAAGCAGGCTCTGCAACCTATACCCGCTTTCAGCGACTGGTAGAGGCTATGGATGTGGTCTTACAGGGTCTGGAAACGGCAAAAAAGAAAAAGGACAAGCTTTAAAAAGGCTTGTCCTTTTTTTGTTTGTCAACAGCAATGACTCACAGCAGCAGCGGCGGCGGTTCTAAACGGCTGCGCGGCAGGGTGATGACCGGAGCTACCAGATATTCCTCAATCACCGGCAGATAGCGCTGGCGCAGCTGCTCCTCCAACTCAGTAAGCTGCGTTCCCGTCCGCTCGAGCTGCTGCATACGCAGCTGCGCCGATTGCAGGGACACGCCGAAGATGT
>FR880230.1:0-896 GCA_000435195.1 Clostridium sp. CAG:169
CACGACGAGCAAATCTCTCTCACCCACACCGCTGCCAGCAAAGAAATCTTTGCCACCGGTGCCATCAATGCAGCGCTTTTCCTGGCAAATCAGAAAGCCGGGCTTTACAATATGGGGGATTTGGTTTAGAATCAAGGCAAAACCAACGAAAGGGGATTTTTTTCCATGAACGGCGTCAGCAAACTCTCTGTGACCGAGGACATCTCTCTGGTCAACTTTAAAAATATCCCGCGGGACCTGTGCATCTCCTCCCGCATTATGACCGAATTTGCCGAGCAGGGCATCAATATCGATATGATTTCCCAGTCGGCTCCCACCGGAGAGACGGCGGATATCTCCTTTACCGTCGATTCTGAGCAGGTGGTCCGCGCCCTTGCCATCGTCCAGCGCTTCCGCGAGCAGTACCCTTCCCTTCGCACCAGCGTTTCCACCGGCTGCTGCAAGGTGCAGCTGTACGGCGAAGAGATGCGCACCCGTCCCGGCGTGGCCGCACAGGCGTTCACCCTGGTCAGCGAGCAAAATGCCGATGTCCGGCTCATCACCACCTCGGAGGTAGACATCTCCCTGCTGATTGCCGACCACGACCTGCCTGCCGTGCTTGAGGCACTACAACAGCATTTCGAGGTGGAATAAGCGATGGAATCTCCTTGTTGTCAGGACTGCCGCTACTGCTGGCAGGACGACCGCAGCAGTGTTTACCGGCGTCCCCCCTTCTTTTTCTGCCGCAGGAAAGGCAGCTTTTTCAGCCGCAACTATCAAATCGGCGAAGGCACCCGCATTGACCCGTGTCAGAGCGCCTGCGAGCAATTTTCTCCTAAACAAACCAATTGCTGATAAAAAAGAGGAGCCGCACCTAAAATGGTGCGGCTCCTCTTTTTATGATGGTTTTATTTACC
>FR880230.1:972-14133 GCA_000435195.1 Clostridium sp. CAG:169
AGGAATCCTGCCAGCGCAGTCAAACCCACCTCCGGCAGCAGGAAGAAGAGGTTATAAATCAGCGAATACAACACATACAGGGTTTTGCCCGGGAACATATCCACCAAAGTCTGTCCCCATGCGAAGAAGCCTTCCTGGGTAAAGAACCACTCGCCCCAGATACCAAAGAAGATAGCGCCCGAAATAACGTGGGCAACATACCGCAGCAGACCTGCCAGCAGGATGCCGCACACCAGAGCCAGCGGCTTGTTTTTGATTTTGTCACGGAAGATGCCGCCGATACCCAGCACCGTAAACGCAATGATGTAATCCAGCAGGAAGATGCCAAACGCTGCCAGCAGCGGGCTGCCCGAGAAGAAGCCGCCGTTGAAAACACCGTTCTCTACACCCAGCGCCGCTGCGCTGAAGGTACCCTCTGCGATGCCCTGGATACCCTGAATCAGGCTGAAGGCAAAGGCGGTCGCAAATCCCCATTTCACTCCATAGCGGTAGGAGACCAGAATCACCGGCAGCATACAGCAGGCGGTGATGGAGCCGCCGAACGGCAGACGGAACAGGATGATGAAGGAAAGGATGGTGGACAGCGCAATCATCAGCGCACTTTCCACCAGACGTTTGGTTTTAAAGGATGATGTCATAAAAATTGCCTCCTCAAAATAAAAAATGCCGCACCGGATGATGTGCGACAGACAGAAAGCAAATCCTATTGACAGAATCCCTCCGCCGGCATTATCCGGATCAGGTCACAGGGTTAAAGGACCGATTTATCCTTCTCTCAGCCGCTGCGTGCAGCACCCCTTCTTTTTTCGACCTTAGTGTAACAGAGTTTCCTGCCTTTGTCAAGTTTTACAAAATGTAAAACTGACGATTTTGCCAGAAAAATTTCATTTATCCGGCATAATTGCAGGAATTTGGCATTTTTCCTGCAATTTTCCTTGATTTTTGCAAGGATTCACGTTACAATAAAATAAATCGTATTAAATCACAACGAAATATTTGTTTCTGTATAGATCCGAGCATCACCCAGCCGGAATCAAGATTCTTCAACCACTTTTTTAAACGAATAGCAAGTAAGGAGAGTGCCGTGATGAACACAGATTTTCTCAGTCAGATCGAAGCGCGCCTGCCTGAGTTTTCCAAAGCGCAGAAGCTGATTGCCCGCTACATCCTCGACCACTATGAAAAAGCTGCCTTTATGACCGCCTCCCGCTTAGGAGCCACCGTTGGGGTCAGCGAATCCACCGTCGTCCGCTTTGCCTCCGAGGTCGGCTGCGACGGTTATCCGCAGCTGCAAAAGGGCTTGCAGGAAATCATCCGCAACCGCCTGACCTCGGTACAGCGCATGGAAATCACCAACGACCAGATTGGGCGCAACAACGTTGCCTCCAAGGTGCTTTCAATGGACATCGAGCGCATCAAGCACACCATGGAGGAGTTGGACACCCAGCAGTTTGACCTGGCGGTGCAGAAGATCATCCATTCCCGCCGCATCTATATCATCGGCGTACGAAGCGCAGCTTCCCTGGCAGGATTTTTGCAGTTTTATTTTAACCACATCTTTGACAACGTCCACCTGATCAATACCACCAGCACCAGCGAGATGTTTGAGCAGCTGTTCCGCATCAGCGAGCAGGACGTGCTGATTCCTATCAGCTTCCCGCGCTACTCTCAGCGCACCCTCAAGGCTGCCAAATATGCGCGCAACAAGGGCGCCGACGTCATTGCGCTGACCGACTGTGCCGCCTCTCCGCTGGCATCGGTGGCAAACATCAGCCTGCTTGCCCGCAGTGATATGGCATCCTTTGTGGACTCTCTGGTGGCTCCGCTGAGCCTGCTCAACGCCCTTGTGGTGGCGGTCGGCTTGGAAAAACAGGCGGAAATCAGCCACACCTATGCACAATTAGAACACATCTGGGACGAATACAACGTCTATGAAAAAACGGAGGAAGAAAATACCGATGCCCAATAATTGCGATACCCTGATTATCGGCGCAGGAGCTGCCGGACTGATGGCTGCCATCCAGTGCGCACAGCGCGGACAGTCTGTTACTCTGCTGGAAAAGATGGACCGCCCCGGGCACAAGCTGCTGATTACCGGAAAAGGTCGCTGCAACGTCACCAACTGCTGCACTATCGAAGAATTCATGCCCAATGTGCTGAGCAACCCGCGCTTTTTGTACAGCTGTCTAAATGCTCTGAACCCGTATGAAGTGATGGGCTTCTTTGAAGAATGCGGTGTTCCGCTCAAGGTCGAGCGAGGCGAGCGGGTCTTTCCTGTGTCCGACCGCTCGGCAGACATTGTGCAAGCGCTGGTGGACAAAGCCCATCAACTGGGCTGTCGGCTGGTCCACGGCTGTGCCGACGCGCTGCTCATCGGCGAAGAACGGGTGGAGGGTGTGTCGCTGACCGACGGACAAAAGCTGTATGCCCATTCGGTCATCGTGGCGACCGGCGGCAAAAGCTACCCCGCTACCGGCTCCACCGGCGATGGATACCGCCTTGCCAAACAGGCAGGTCATCGGGTGACGCCGCTTCGTCCTTCCTTGATTCCTCTGGTCTGCAAGGAAAAATACTGCCGGGATATGATGGGACTTTCCTTAAAGAACGTCACCCTCAAGGTGACCGACCGCTCCAGCGGCAAGGTCGTCTTTGAGGAGCTGGGCGAAATGCTGTTCACCCACTTTGGCGTGTCCGGTCCGCTGGTGCTCAGTGCCAGCTGTCACATGAAGCCGGACAAAACCGGCAGTCTGGAGAGCTACCGCCTCTCCATCGACCTGAAACCGGGATTGAGCCACAGCCAGCTGGACGCACGCATCCTGCGGGATTTTGAGCAGTTCATCAACAAGGATTTCATCAATTCCCTCGGTCAGCTGCTGCCGCGCAAAGCCATTCAGCCGGTCGCTATCCTCAGCGGCATCCCGTTTGAAACCAAAATCAACCAGATTACCCGCGAGCAGCGCACCCGACTGGTGGAGGTCATCAAAGCGCTGCCCGTCACCCCACTGTCTTTCCGACCGATTGAAGAAGCCATCGTCACCGCAGGCGGTGTGGACGTCTCACAGGTCAATCCCAAGACGATGGAGTCCAAGCTGCTGCCCGGTCTTTACTTTGCCGGCGAGGTGCTGGACGTGGACGGCTACACCGGCGGCTTCAATCTGCAAATTGCCTTCTCCACCGCCTTCGCTGCCGGAAACCACTGCTGATTTTTCATAAAACCACCCAATGCTCCCTGTTTTTTTCATGCCGGGAGCATTTTTCTTTGCTTTTCTGCGTTTTTACAAGGCGCACACCGGTATTTTGTGAAAAAACAATCAGAATCTTTCAACCTATACAAAGCCCTTTGTAGCCGTTTATATCGAATTTGGGAAAAAAGTAGGAAAAGCACTGTCCTTTGGTAAAAACATTTAAAATTGCTCTTGTATTTTCAACAAAATATGCTAATATAGTATCTGCTTAACTCTCTTTTGAAAGGTGTGCTTCTGCTATGAACCTTCCAATCGCCATTCTGCTGCTCTGTGCCATGCTGGGTCTTGTGGACAAGATACTGGGCAACCGCATGGGGCTGGGCGAAGAATTTGACCGCGGATTGACCATGATGGGCTCTCTTGCCCTGACCATGTCCGGCATCTACTGCTTTTCTGTCATGCTGGGTCGCTGGCTTGCTGTCTGGCTGCAAGGGGTATCACTGCCCTTTGACCCAACTTTGCTGGTCAGCAGTGTGCTTGCCACCGACATGGGCGCCTACTCCATCGCACAGACCATCTGCACCAGTCCTGCACAGCTGATTTTCTCGGGCGTGATTCTTGCCTCCACCTTAGGCTCCACCATCTCCTTCTCACTGCCGATTGCGCTGGGCAGCGTGCCTGCCAAGGACTCCAAAACGCTGATGACCGGCATGGTCTACGGCATTATTGCAACACCGGCTGCTCTGCTGATCGGCGGTCTGATGGCAGGCATGACCGGCAAAGAGCTGTTGTCCAGCCTGCTTCCGGTTACACTGATCTGTGTCCTGATTGCCCTTTCCATCTTCTTTGGCGGCGAGCGCACCGTCGGCGTCTTTCAAGTGATGGGGCGCGGTATCAATCTGCTGGCGATTGTTCTGTTTGCACTGGTGCTGGTACAGGTCTTTTTTGACTCCCCTTCGGTGCAGTTTGTAGACCCCGCTCTGATTGGCGAGGTGCTCACCATCGTCTTTAAGATTTCGGTGGTAGTCTGCGGCTCCTTCATCCTCTCCAACCTGATTTTGCGTTACTTCATGCACCCCATCCTTTCGCTTGCCCGCCTGATCCATGTCAATGAATTTGCCATCATCGGGCTGCTGCTCAACCTGATCAACTCGGTTTCCATGTTCTCGGTGTTTGGCAAGATGGACCGCCGTGGTCAGCTGATGAACGCCGCTGCTGCGGTCACCTCCGGCTTCGTATTCGGTGGTCAGCTGGCATTCGTTTCCTCGGTCAACAACGATGCGGTACTCGCCTTCATCCTCTCCAAATTGTTGGCTGGTGTGCTGTCGATTTTCATTGCGATTCTCCTTTCTCCACCGTATGACCCGGAGATGGCGCAGGGAGGTGAAGCTGATGCTGCCTGTTGAGACCCTCACCTTCACCAAAGAGCAGCGCACCCTGCCGTGTAAAATCGTGCGGATGCAGCAGGATGACCTGGACATCATCTTAAACTACCAGCAGAAGCTGTGTGATACTTTGCAGGATGCGGACATTTTCGTCCCGCTGTCCCGACAGGAATGGCAATATCTGCTCGACCACGGCTTTGCTCTGGCGGTGCTGCCGGAAAACCCACCTGCCCACACCGATTCGATTGCCTATCTGATTGGCTGTCTCTATCCTGCCGATACGGAAAACCTGGGACCCGATGCAGGTTTAAGCGGCGAGCAGCTGCTGCACACTGCCAATCTGGAGATTGCGATGGCTTCTCCCGACTGGCGCGGCTGGCATATGCACAGCCGGATGTGTCAGCGGTGTGTCCAGCTGCTTTCGCAGGACGGGCGCACCCGCTATGTGCTGGCAACTGCCAGTCCCAGAAACCTGCCCAGTGTGCGGGCGCTTGAGTCGGCTGGATTGCAGACGGTACTTATCAAGGAAAAATATGGCGATAAGCTGCGCTGCATTATGCTGAAACGCCTTTCATCATGCTGAAACATCTTTCAGAGGCTAAAATCCCCTTCAGGCTGTTCCGTTATATTTTTCTAATGGTATGTCCTATTGCTTTTATTTCCATTTGTAATTAAGAAAAACAGGCGGTTCCTTTCTTTGGACCGCCTGTTTTCTCTGTGTTTACTTTTTTGATTCTTTTCTCTCGGCTTTTTATTATCATAAAAGTTTGTTAAAGTTTTTACTTTATTTTTTATGATACAAAAATGAATTTCTTTCTATTTTTTCTTTACAAACCGTCTTTCTTTTCGTATAATGGGGATATGGATTCTAATTTTTAGGAGGTCTTTTTTATGTCACAGCCTTCCCATGTTGTTTCTGGAAAAAGCCACCTTGGCATCCTGATGATGCTGGCGTGGCCGGCTATTCTGGAACAGCTGCTTCTAACCCTAGTCCGTTATGTCGATACCGCGATGGTCGGCTCGCTGGGAGCCAACGCCACCGCCGCGGTTGCCATCAATGCCTCTCCAACCTGGCTAATCAGCAGCATCCTGAGCGCCATCGGTGTTGGCTACTCCGTTCAGGTTGCCCACTCGATCGGTGCAAAGGACAAGCAGGCTACCGCGCGCATTGTGCGTCAGGCGCTGCTGGCAGTGCTGTTCATGGGCATCTCCATCATGCTCATCTGCCTGTTAATTGCGCCGTATTTGCCCAAGTGGATGGGTGCGCAGCCGGATGTCCTGCCGGATGCCGTGCGTTACCTCCAAATCTATGTGCTTTCCCTGCCGTTCCAGTGCGGCTCCTACACCTTCTCTGCCGTTCTGCGGTGCATGGGAGATACCAAGACCCCACTGATTCTCAACACGGCTGCCAACCTGCTCAACGTCGTGCTCAACTTCTTCCTGATTTTCCCAACTCGACCCACCGAGCTGTTTGGAATATCCTTCACCGTCCCGGGTGCAGGATGGGGCGTTGCCGGCGCTGCGATTGCGACCACCATCTCCACCGCCATCACCGGTCTGGGCATCTCCTATACTGCCCTGTTCCGCAAGCCGGACTGCCGCATCTCGCTGCACGACAGCTTTAAGCCCGACCGAGAGATCATCCATCGTGCGCTGGAGCTGGGAGTTCCGACCGCTTTGGAGCACGCCACCGTCAGTGCCGGTCAGATTGTCGTCACCCGCATCAACGCTACGCTGGGCACCGTTGCGCTGGCTGCCGACCACGTCGCAGTCACCGCCGAGGGCTTGAGCTATATGCCGGCAGACGGCATCTCCTACGCTGCCACAGCGCTGGTTGGACAGTCTTACGGCGCACAGGAATTTGAGGATGCCCACCGCTTCGGTAAATTGTCCGGTTTGACTGGTCTTGCCTTTTCCACCGTCATGGGTGTCATGCTCTTTATCTTTGCTACCCCGCTTGCCAGCATCTTCTCCTCCGACCCTGCGGTCATCGAGCTTGCTGCCCAGATGCTGCGCATCGTTGCCATTGCCGAGCCACTGTTCGGCGTTGCGATTGTCATGTCCGGTGCCCTGCGTGGTCTGGGCGACACCCGCTTCCCGCTTGTCATCTCGCTGATTGGTATGTGGGGTGTCCGCTGTGTACTGGCTCCTACACTGGTCTTTGGATTTAAGATGGGTCTTGCCGGTTCCTGGATTGCAATGGTCTGCGACCTGTGCGTCCGCGGTCTGCTGTGCGCACTGCGCTTCAAACGCTTCACTCCACAGTATCTGGCAGAAAATCACCGCTGAGGGCTTCTGCCCTTTTCCAGCCTCCTTTCCAAAACGGAAAAGAGGCTGGGTTTTTTATGGATTGCTAAACTTGCTCACCCTTCTCAGCACAAGTAAAGCAGGCAGAAGAGCCCTGTCCTGCCGTTGCATCCATCCTTCATCTGTTATCATCGCAAGCGTGATTTTCTTCTGCAAATCGGAAAAATTCTCGTGTGACCTCCTCTATCTCCAGGCGAATCAACTGCCCAAAGTCATACCTGCTGCAAAGGTCTTGAACAAATCTTGCACCAAGATAATATCCAACATCCGCTCTTCCGCAGTAATCCACCCAATCACCAAAGTACCTCTGATTGAATCTGTTCATAACCGGCAAATCCGCTTGAAAGTCCATTAGAATCTGCTGAAAGTGCGCATCGCACCAGTTTTTCCATCCATCTTTGTTTTGATGATAATAAGAAAGGTCGTTCATCAGGAGTTGTTCAAAGTACATCGCAATCCCCTCGGTGAACAGCTGCCAAATAAAGTTTTGGCTTTGATTTCTGCCCTCCTGCTCAAATGCGCCGTATTGCTTATGGTAGATGTGCCCTAATTCGTGATAAATCAGCCCATACATCGAATCTTCATCATACCAGCTCAGTTCCAAAATCTTTTCAATCCCCAGCAGGATCACATCCCGTCCATTGATGTTCGTTACCCAGCCTGCTGCGTTACAAAGTCCAAGATACAGCACAATATCAATCTCTAATTCATGCGCAAAGCAATCTATGATCCTTTGATTCAAACCCTTTGTAACACGAACAAAGGAAGTATGGAGCGTTTCCAGGAAAGGATGACCCTGCACCCTATTGAGAATCGGCAAAATATCGTCCTCATAGGTATAATTTCCGCTGTCTACATATTCTTTCAGGTCATCCTCAAAAATGTCCGATGTGTTTCTATAAATAGTATTGATATACTCTCTCCACCGCTTTAAATCAAACCTTCCATTACAAAACACCTCGCCTATTTGTGAGAATGTGTCTATTATCTGTACCATGTTCCTCTCCTTCCGATTCAATATCATTTACACTCGATTCCATAAAACCACAAAACCCCGACTGCACCGTGCAGCCGGGGTTTTGTTCTGCTAAAAAACTTACATTACGATGATAAAGCGCAGGATGAACAGTACGCACAGAACGTACATGATTGGATGTACTTCCTTTGCTTTGCCTTTAAAGAGCTTGGTAATGGTGAAGAAGATGAAGCCTGCTGCAATACCATCGGCAATGCTGTATGCAAACGGCATACAAGCGATGGTCATAAATGCCGGCAGTGCGCTTTCAAATTCTCCCCAGTTGATATTTTTGACACTTGCCATCATCAGCACGCCGACGATAATCAAAACCGGAGCGGTTGCAGCGGTCGGAACCAGACCCAGGAATGGGGAGGCAACGATTGCTACCAGGAACAGCAAACCGGTGGTCAAGGAGGTCAGACCGGTGCGTCCGCCCTCAGAAACGCCTGCGGAGGATTCAACAAAGGTGGTAACCGTGGAGGTACCCAGAACAGCGCCGCAAGCGGTTGCAATCGCGTCTGCCAGCAGGGCGCCGTTGGCTCTTGGCAGGTTGCCCTCTTTGTCCAGCATATTGGCGCGGGTAGCTGTACCAATCAGGGTACCGATGGTGTCGAACATATCGACCAGTACCAGAGAAATCAGCACCGAAACAACCGACATCAGCACAGAGCCGACACCTTCGCTGAAGTTGAACAGCTCGCCAAAGCCGTGGGTAAACTGCATAAAGGTCGGAGCCAGAGATGGGATGGAAATGCCACCGGTAGGAGCCGTTACGCCAACATCAATCCCCAAAGCAAACTGGAGTACGCAGCCGACTGCCGAGGTAATCAGAATTCCTAAGAAAAGCGCACCCTTGACCTTTCTGACATACAGTACTGCCAGAACGATCAGACCAAAAATAGCAAGCAGGGTGGAAGCGCTGGCAAAGTTGAAGGCAGGGATTGGAGAAGCATCTGCCACAATGGTGCCGTCAAAGTTCTGATATTTGCCCGGGTCGATGGTAAACTTGAGCATATTGGCATTTTTCAGACCGATGAAGGCGATGAAAAATCCGATGCCGACGCTGATTGCATTTTTCAGCTCCATCGGAATGGCGCGGACGATTGCTTCACGGACACCGGTGACGGTGATGATGATGAACAGACAGCCGGAGATAAAGACTGCTGCCAAAGCTGCCTGCCAGCTGTAGCCCATCGAACCACAGATGGTAAAAGCAAAAAAGGCGTTAAGACCCATGCCCGGAGCCAGAGCAAACGGATAGTTTGCCAAAAATGCCATCAGGAAGGTGCCGATTGCCGAAGCAACACAGGTTGCCAGCATGACTGCACCGGCATCCATGCCTGCGGCAGACAGAATCTGCGGGTTGACAAAGATGATATAAGCCATGGTAAAGAAGGAAGTGATACCAGCAGTCACTTCGGTTTTTACCGTTGTCTTATTCTCTTTGAGGTGGAACAGTTTTTCCAACATGTTTTCTTCTTCCTCTCTCATTTGTTTTCCTCGTGGGGAAATTTCCCTTTTGGGAAATCATGTCCCTATTGTAAATTATTTTTAAAGTTTTTACAAGCACCCTTTTTCTGCCGCCTGCCACTTTTGCTCTGTTTTTGACAGATTTTCCCGCAAAAATCAGGCTATTTTTTGTATCAATAATACATTTAAAAGCTTATTTGTTCAGCTAATTTACTGTATTTCTAACAAAAATCATGCAAAATCAAAATTCCTCTGTAAAACTTTGAAATGCACAAAGAAATGAGCGCCCTTTGCACATAAATGCAAAAAAGGCGCTCATTTTTATTTTTGCAATATATTTTCCACCCATACCACCAACATACCGCCGCCGACAGCGCTGCCCAGTGCGGTGATGACAGCACCGGCAAATTTTTCCCACCAGCGCAGAGGCTTCTGCTCAATAACCTGCAAACGCCTCGACTGGTGGTTTAATTCTTCATCGTGTTTTTTGATTAGTTCTCCCATTTCAATGCTCAGACGATTGAGCTTCTCACAGATTTTCTCTAAATCTTCGATGCGCTCCTTGTCCCGCGCAAATCGCTCATCTTGTACCCTCTGTCGTTCCCGACACAGAGCGTCGCTGACTGTCTCCGACATTCTCTCCTCCTTTTTGTTGTAGCAGTCTATTTTTCAGGATGCTTTTCATCCAGTCCCAGTGACTTCCACGCATTTTCGATGGCAACCTGAATGGCATCCGCATTGATTTTGATTCCATGCTCTTTGCATTGCTGCTCGATATACCGCTTGGCTTGTTCAAATTTTTTCTTTCCGTTCCCGGCTCCCAATAGAATTTCCGCTGCCTGCACCCCTGCAACAGCAAACTCCTTCATCAGCTCCCAGCGAGCGGCACTCACCTTGGAGCGAATCAGTGGAAACAAAATGCCGGTCATCACCGCCGAAAGCAGCGTAACGAAAACGACAATGATCTGTGTAATCTCGATGTGCATTTATCTGACTCCTTTCTAACTGTTGTAAATTATCCTATGCTTTCTGCATCCAATCCACTACCTGCAGACCTTCACCACACCTACAAAGCTCTTCTTACTAAGGTCCTGTGCTGTTTGCCTTGCCGCTGCCCATATACCAAATCTTCCTACATACACCCGCACTCGGGAACCTTATCGCCGTGCCTGACGCCAAGAAACACCCTCCTGCTTTTTCTTTTTCCAAATAACACGCCTCCTTTCTTTCCCTTGTGAATCGTTTTCCATTCCTTTCCTGATGGTTCCTCCTTTCACCCACACCCCAAAGCAAAGGGGAAGTTGCCCTAAAAAGAGCAACTTCCCCTTATCCATTTGTTATATTGATTGCAAAGCAGCCCATTGCCTGCTATACTTTTTTGAGAGGTGACAGAGCATGGACGATAAAAGAAAAACAGACAGACACGTTAATTCTACAACATTCACAATTCGCATCGACTACAACTTACTTCATCAGTTTGATACGAAACGTCAAAAAGAAGGAAAATCACGTCGAGAAATCATTATAAATTGGATAGAATCTTATTGTGACGAAAAAGAAGATTAATTGTTCTTTTTAAAAATTATTTGTGTAATCGCCATACTCCCTATTACCCGTTTACCAAATGACAGTAATTTTGCATCTCAACAGGTAGCCTACTATGAATCAGCTTGTAAAAGCATTTCTCTTTTTCGATTTTAAGCAAAAAAGCCGCCCTACACGGACGGCTTTTTTTCATATCACTTCTGTTTTTATTTCTACAACCGGTAACAACTGTCGTCAAGACGTCGTCAAGGATTTTGCGGATGTCAATATGGATGCAGGCATCTTGCCGCAGATTGCAGAGCCTACCCTCAAGGAATCCTTTCATCATGCGGTTTCTTGACAAAAAGGAAAAGAGCCACCAGGTATTCCCGGCAGCCCTTTTTTGGTGACCTATCGGAGACTCGAACTCCGGACACCCTGATTAAAAGTCAGGTGCTCTACCGACTGAGCTAATAAGTCTGGTGGGAGTTACAGGGCTCGAACCTGTGACCCTCTGCTTGTAAGGCAGATGCTCTCCCAGCTGAGCTAAACTCCCATATCACAGCTGTTTTGCTGTAACGTATGATATTATACGACATTATTTGGGGTTTGTCAACACCTTTTTTCAAAAAAACTCAAAAAAACTGCTCCGATTTAAAAAGTCGGAGCAGTTTTTAAAATTTACTATGCAGCTTTGTAGTTGGAGGTGGACAGGGTTGGGTAGGTAACGGTGGAATCTTTCACACGTTTGTCGCCCTTAACAGCGCCCTGCATGAAGTAATCATAAATCAGGTAGCTCTTGCTGTTGGCGCCCTTGGTCTGTGGGTCATCCCAGTCGGTGTCGACCTGATACCATTTGCCGTCTACCTGAACGTAGTTCCATGCATGGGTACCTTTTTCACCGATATTGTTGGTTGCATTGCCAACAACGATTACACATGGAATACCCTTCTGGTCGCAAGCATACTTGAATGCTTTTGCATAGCCGTCGCAAACTGCTTTGCCTTCTACCAGAGGACCAACTGCCTGATGCTGGTTGTGGGTCGCTTTATCCGGGTTTGCAGGATACTGGGTCTTGTTGATGATGCCGTCATGGATTGCCTTGACCTGCTCATAAGTGGTAGAACCGGTCATCTTCTTTACTGCTTCGTTCATCTTGGCAGTGGTGTTTTTGATAGCGGTGGTGTTCAGCTTGGAAGCGGTCAGACCGTCTTTGCTGGCTGTGCCGTAGCCGCTTGCCGGACGTGGGTAGAAGGTCAGGGTCTTGTGGTCAGAGCTGACAACCAGGTTCTGCATGGTGTCCAGCCAGAAAATTTCCGGGTGCTCATCAAAAATCATCTGCAGGGAACTCTGGAATGCAGCATATACCTGCTTCTCGGTGTATCCCTTGATGCTGACGGTGATCTTATCTTTATTTGCCTTGAGTCCGCTCAGGAAGGTATTGTGCATGCTCAGCGCCAGCTTGTCTTTTGCCAGCTGGGTTTTGCACAGGTCATGCCCTTTGGAAGAGCTGGAAGAGCTGCTGGATTTTTTGCTGCTGGAACTGCTCTGCTCGGTCTTGGTGGATGGGGTGCTGCTACCCGGTTTGCCCAGAGCAGCCGAGGTGCTGACAGCCATGCTCAGTACCATTGCCATTGCAAGAGCGGTGGAAAGAATTTTCTTGAACATTATTTCTCCTCCTAATAATTTTTTGTCCTCTGAACCGTTTCAAAGAACTTCAGATTGCCCTCATTATACAACATCCCATGTCGATAGTAAAGAAAAAAATTGTAAAATTTTTTATTTCTGTCTGATTTTTTCCTCTCTATCCAGTTTTTTCCAGATTTGATAGGAGTACAGATACGCCGCCAGGTTTGCTGCCAGCATGGCTCCCACTAAAATCAGCACACAGGCAAAGTCGTTCAGCAGCAGCGCCGACAGAATCCCCACCAGTGCAGCGGCGGTGTAACAGTAGCCCGCAAACCGCTGGCTGCGCTCCCAGACCCGCTCGTCCGAAAGGGTGTAGCAGGTGCGAAATCCATATCGCTTCATCCGGTACTCCCAGGAGACCTTCGGCAGGTAGTTCCCCACCACCAGTACCACCACCGCGACCAGTCCACAGACGATTTTTCCAAAGGAAAAACGCAGCAGGTTGACCTGCGGGTGGAAGGTGACATACAGCAAAATCGGCACGATGACGTTGAACAGCAGCATCGCACCCATGCCGCCTGCCCGAAATCCTTTGGGCTGCTCCCCTTTGCCTTTGAACCAGAAAACCGCACCCACCAGTAAA
>FR880230.1:14153-22025 GCA_000435195.1 Clostridium sp. CAG:169
CCCACCAGTAAAATGATTGCTACCGGAATCAACAATTCAAAGCGGCTGCTGTACCGGTCGGGTGTTCCGTCCAGTCCCCAGTGTACCGCTACCGTGTCCGGCAGCAGCGCAATCGCCGTCAGCAGTTCCGCCACCGGCAACAGGGTCAGTACAAACACAGCACCTCTCCACAATCGATTATTTTTCATTTTCTTCCCCCTCTTCCTTTCGGTCGGAAAACTGTGCAATCCACAGCATCATCTCCTCGAACACGCTGGTGTTCAACCGATAATAAATAAAATTTTTCTGCCGCTCCTCCAAAATCAGCTCCGCTTTTTTCAGTTGGGACAGATGATAGGATACCGTCGCACCCGTCATCTGAAAATGGGCTGCAATCTCGCCTGCCGTTTTTTTTCCATCGCGCAGCATCATCAAAATCTCTCTCCTCACCGGGTCGGAAAGAGCCTTGAAGGTTTCTGCCAAACCCATTTGTCCGCCTCCTCTCACAAGATATTTAGAAAATTTTCTAAATAGATTCTACCACACCGCCCATAAAAAAGCAACAGCTATTTAGAAAAAAATCTAAATAGCTGTTGCTCTCATCTGTTTTGTTTTAGATTGCGTAGATTTTTTCTCTGCCCGGGTATAGATAGCTCAGCTTTCCATCCTCGGTAAAGGCTACTGTTTCCTCTGCGCTGAAACGCACCCGCTGTCCTCCCCACTCCTTCAGACAACTTTCGGTGTTCAATTCCAGTGCGTAGCAGGTATTTTTGTGCAGCGGAAAATCTCCATACTCACCGATGCCCTGCTGCATATCCCACAAGCCGACCACTGTACCGGCGCTGTGTCCAAAATATCCGATTGGATGACAGTAGAGCATCGCAGCGATTCCCTCCTGCTGTGCCCGCTCCAGACAGGTCTTTAAAATTTCATTGCCGGTCCTGCCGGTGATATGCTCCTGCGATACAATCTCCTGGAAGCGGCTGGTCTTGGCAAACGCCTCCTGCAAATATGCCGGCACTTCTGTTTCATTCTCCCGCAGCACATAGCCCAGCCGCTGGCTGTCGGAACACAACCCAAAGTACTTGATTCCCACGTCATAGTGCAGCAGGTCGCCGTGCTGAATCAGCTCCCCTTCGCTGCCGACTCCGTCCAACCCCTGCCGCTGTACGTCCACATGCGGGCTGAACCAGAAGGTCAGACCCAGACAATTTATTTCCTGGGCAATCCACTCCTCCACCTCGGTGGTGGTGGTCACACCGGGCGTGATGACCTTTCGGGAAAAGGCTTCCTCGCAAATCTCCATTGCCAGCTGGTAAACGGTGCGGTAGCGGGAAAGCTCCTCCTGCGTCCTTGTTTCAATCCAGCGCACCGCCAGCGGGTAGGCGCTGCACAGCTTATCGCGGTCCTGTGGGTCGAGCGCCTGATACAGCTTATCATACATCGATTTGGAAAGCCCGTCGCACATCGCATTGATGGGCGAACAGTTGATTCCGATGCGCTGTGGCTCGACCTTTCTGACATACTCTGCCAGCATTTCCAACTGGTCCCGGGATGAATCGGTGTAGCCTTGGGTGTACACCCGGTTCAGATGCTCGCTCGGTCGCCCGAAGTTGAGCGCTTCAAACCGCTCGCCCTGCTTGACGAACACCAGGCAGGACAGCCTTCTGGCGGTCAGGCACAGCGATGGAAGCATAGTGGTGAAAACAGGGTCCTCGTTGTACTCCCTACACAGGATGATCCACATATCATATCCGGTTTCTTCCATCAGCTCGGGAAGCAGTTTGTGTATCCGCTGAACCAACAGGTCGTCGACGATTTGATATTGTTTTTTTAACGATACGGTTTGCCGCATGGCATACAGCCCTCCCTATGATTTGATAGTAAGCTCATTATACCACATCCTGCATAAAATTACAGTTGATTTTGCAAAAATTCCGGTAAAATCATCACCTTTCCTCTCTTCATCATTTTTTTACAGTTCGTTTTCTTTTTTTCTGAAATATTTCGTCCATTTGCGACGTTATATCTGCAAGAAAGAAAACCTTCTGTGATAGAAAAGGAGAATGAAGATGAAATTACTCGGCAATCTGCTCTGGTTTGTGTTTGGTGGTCTTTGGATGGGTCTTGGCTGGTCGCTGGTCGGACTGCTGTGGTGCATCACCATCGTCGGCATCCCCGTCGGGATGCAGTGCTTCAAGCTGGCAGGACTGGCATTTTTCCCGTTTGGCAAGGTCATCGTCTACGGCGGCGGTGCGCCCTCGTTGCTGATGAACCTGCTGTGGCTGCTGTTCGGCGGATTTGCCCTTGCCATTTCCGCTGCGCTGCACGGGCTGCTGTTCTGCATCACCATCGTCGGTATCCCCTTTGGGATGCAGTGCTTTAAGTTTGCAAAGCTCGCCCTGTGTCCATTCGGCTCCAGCGTCGCCGTCCCCTGTGCCTGCTAATCCCGTTTGTAAAGCGGCAAAAAAGAGCGTTTTCTGCATAAAGAAATCGGCTGGATTTTCAACAAGAAAATCCAGCCGATTTCTATTTGCTCGTGGAACGAAAGCAATAAAAAAGCTCGGTATTCCGAAAACAGAAGATGGATTGTAAAAACTAGAAAAAATCTCCTTCCTATGCTATACTGAACTTATCGAAAAAGGTGGTGAAAAAATTGGCAAAACAGAGGGATTATAAACGGGAGTATGAGCTAGCAAAACTACGTGGCGAACGTGACAATGATAAAATCATAGCCGCACACGTTACCGAAGAAGTGCGGGATAAATTCAAACAAAAGGCAAAAGAAAACGGCATGACACCGGGCACACTCATAAAAGAATGGATTTTGAAATATATTGCAGAAAATGAGGATTGATATTTTCACCCCCCAAAAAAGTATGGTACTTGTTAGGCTGATAAAATTTTCTTCCCCATGCTATACTGAACTTATCGAAAAGGCAGGTGAAAAAATTGGCAAAACAGAGGGATTATAAACGGGAATATGAAAATGCAGTGACTAGAGGCGATACGGTAAGATATAAAACTGTTGGCACAAAAATCCCATTTGACTTATATGAAATGTTTCGAGATAAAGCAGAAAAAAACAATACGACTGCGGGTGCACTAATTCGCAATTGGATAGAGTCATATCTATTCGATTAAGAGGTTATTAGCCTCTTAAATTTAGTGTACCAGGCGTCAAGTTAAAACACAAGCTTTCTCTCTCCCCCATCCCACACTCCCCTCCGCAGTCTGCCCGCAGGATAAAATCTTCATTCTCAGAACGCCTGCCAGGGCAGCTGCTCGGCGGGCAAAAAGTCGATGGCTGCCGCCCTTGCCTGGCTGTGCTGGTGCTTTCGAGGGATGTGATAGAGCTTCCCATCCTTTAAAAGCCGCGCACCGGTCTGCATGAAATAGAAAGGGACCTGTGCCTGCACACACTGACGGCGGATGTCCAACACCCAGCGGTAATCGCACAGACGCGCCTGCTCACCCGACTCGCCGCCCACCGTCACCTCCTCCACCCAGCTTCCTAAATAGGGACTCAGGTCGATGGCGCTCAGCAGCGGCGAGCAGATGATACTTTTATGACGGATGGGAAGCTGTTGGTAGACCGGCAGACGCAGCTGTGCCTGCCGTTGATTTTCCACCGTGCAGCAGATTTGTACATTTTCGTACCCCTCTCCCCAGTCGGGCGGCAGACAATCCTGCATCCGCAAGACCCGTTTGGTGATGATGAAAAACTGCAGGTCGCTGCGCCAGCGCATCATCTCCCAGGCGCGCGGTCGCCATCCGTCCGCTTCCTCCAGAAAAAAATCGGAGCTAAAACAGGTGTACACCTTCGTACCGGGTGCCAACAGATACCCTTTTCTGCCGCGGCGCATCGGCAGGTCAAACTCTCGGTTCAAAAAGATTTGGGAGGCATCCTTGCCGTGTGCGCTGTCGATGCGGTAGACATAACAATTTTGGCACCCTTCGCTGTACTTGCGGCAGCCGTGCCACGGATTCCAGTTTGCCATCGGTCTACCTCCTTTTTATTTAAATGTATGAAGGTATGATAGCACACAAGGGGAGCGGTTTTCAACCGCTCCCCTTGTTCTATTCATCGTGCATCTGCCGTTTGATGCGCTCCAATGCGCTCTTTTCCAGCCGGGAAACCTGCGCCTGCGAAATCCCAATCTCCTTTGCCACCT
This sequence comes from Clostridium sp. CAG:169, assembly GCA_000435195.1. Classification (GTDB taxonomy): domain Bacteria; phylum Bacillota; class Clostridia; order Oscillospirales; family Ruminococcaceae; genus Negativibacillus. The sequence continues at coordinate 18,308 of FR880230.1, forward strand.
CCGTCTGGGTCCGTCCCGACAAAAACCGCAGGGTCAGGATCCGCTTTTCCCGCTCACCCAGCGCGCGGATGGCATCCCGCAGGCTGATCTCCTGGAGCCAGTCGCGGTCGTCGCTGCTGTCCCCCACCTGGTCCATCACATAGATGGTGTCTCCGCCGTCCGAATAGACCGGCTCATACAGTGAAACCGGGTCCACCACCGACTCCAACGCCAGCACGACCTCCTCCTTTTTGCACTCCATCCGCTGGGCAATCTGCTCGATGGTCGGCTCCTTGCCAAACTCGTGGATGAACTGCTCCTTGGTCTGCATCGCCCGGTATGCCGTATCCCGCATCGAGCGGCTGACCCGTATCGCATTGTTGTCCCGCAAAAAGCGGCGAATCTCCCCGACGATCATCGGCACCCCGTAGGTGGAAAAGCGCACATCCAGCTCGGGATTAAAGTTGTCGATTGCCTTCATCAGTCCGATGCACCCCACCTGAAACAGGTCGTCCAGATTTTCCCCGCGGTTGGAAAACTTCTGCACCACGCTCAGCACCAGCCGCAGATTGCCCGACACCAGCTCCTCCCGCGCCTGCCGGTCACCTTGCCTGCACCGCCGAATCAGCTCCATCTTTTCCTTCTCCATCAACACCGGCAGCTTTGCCGTATTGACCCCGCAAATCTCCACTTTATTGCTGTACACACCTTCACTTCCCATCTGATTTTCTATTGTTAGTCTGGGAAATGAAATCTTTTTTATTCCTGTAAAATTATCTCATTTTTTTGTGGGTTTGCAGTTTTTTACACTTTTCTCCCATTTGCGTCAGAAAATTTTCTTTACGCAAATTTTCATTGTTTTTTTCCTCCTCAGGATTTATACTAGAAAAAAGACAAAAGATACAATCAACACAAATTCAGCTTGGAACAGGGGGAAACTTTATGAAAATAGCAATGCTGACCAGCGGCGGCGACTGCCAAGGACTCAACTCCGCTTTGCGCGGTGTGGCAAAATCCCTTTACTGCCGCTTTGGCAACGATGTGGAGCTGTATGGCGTGCGGGACGGATACCGCGGACTGATTGAGGACGACATCCGCAAGATGAACCGCAATGATTTTTCTGGCATCCTGACACTGGGCGGTACCATTTTGGGAACCTCCCGCCAGCCGTTCAAGTCGATGTGCCTGCCGGCAGAGGAATACGGCGGCAAGACCCGACTGGAAAAGATGCTGGAAACCTGCAAAAAATATAAATTCGACTGTCTGGTCGTTTTGGGCGGCAACGGCACCCACAAGACCGCAAACCTGCTTTCGCAGAACGGCATCAACATTGTCAGCCTGCCCAAAACCATCGACAACGACCTGTGGGGTACCGACATGACCTTCGGCTTCCAGAGTGCGGTGGACATTGCCACCAACGTCATCGACTGCATCCACTCCACCGCCTCCTCTCACGGACGGGTCTTCATCGTGGAGGTCATGGGACACAAGGTCGGCTGGCTGACCCTGTACGCAGGCATTTCCGGCGGCAGCGACGTCATCCTCATCCCGGAAATCCCCTATGATGTCGACGAGGTCTGCCGCGTGCTGAAAAAGCGCAAAAAGGAAGGCAAGCCTTTCTCCATCCTCGCCGTAGCCGAAGGTGCTATTTCTAAAGAGGAGGCAGCCCTCTCCAAAAAGGAATTCAAAGCCGCTCGGGCAACGATGAAGGAACCTTCCGTTTCCTATCGCCTTGCCAACGAAATCTCTGCGCGCACCGGTCAAGAGATTCGTGTCACCATCCCCGGTCACTTCCAGCGCGGCGGTTCGCCTTGCGCCTACGACCGAATGCTGACCACCCGCTTTGGCACCGCCGCAGCCGAGCTGATTGCCAACAAAAAATTCGGCTGCATGGTCGCTTTGCAGAACAACCGCATCGTTCCGGTGCCTCTCGAGGAGGTTGCCGGTAAGCTGAAGACCGTTTCTCTGGACTGCGATGAAATCCGTGCTGCACGCGCTATGGGCATCTCGCTTGGTCAGGCAGAATAATTTTTCTGCAAAACCTGCCGCAGACGTCGGAAAAGCTCCGACGTCTGCTTTTTTTGCTGCTCTTTTTCGTTGAAACTGCCCGCTCGGTGTGGTAAAATAGAGAAAAACAGCGCCCCCCGCTTTTGGAAAGGTGGAACGATTTATGAAACATCAAGCATTTTTGGCTGTCCTGCTCTGCTGCCTGCTGATTTCTCTGTCCGGCTGCTCCCGTCCGGCTTCGGATACTCCCGCAGAGAACGCCGACCCCGCTCCTGTGACCGACGAAAAGCAGGAGCAATCATCCGAGGAGGACGCATCTTCTGCCCCAACTTCTCAAGAGGAAGAGGATTCCAAGTCGGATTCCGAATCGGAAGAAGAGGATAAAAAAGAGGACGAAAAAGACAAGGAAGAGGAGAACAAGCAGGATGACCCTGCTGCCGATGCTGTACAGGGCTGCTATAAACTGTTCGACAGCGGTTTTGAAATCACCGTCAACGAGCCGTTCTCCATCTACTACAATCCTCTGGCATACAATATGACCCTCACCATCCCCGACCAGCCGACCTTCCAGGGCTATATCTTCTATGATACCTCTGAGCAGTCGATGAGCCAGCTGGAGGACACCATCAGACAGCTGGAGGATTCCTACAAGCAGGACCCCACCATCGAAAACATGACCAAAGAGGTGGATGAACAGGAAAACGGTCTGTTCTCCTTCACCTTCACCTACTCTGCCGGAGCCGCTGAGGGCAGCCCTGCCGGTTACTACTTCATCCACTATCAGAAGACCGAAAACGGTGTCATCAGTGCCAACCTCTTCACCGACCGCTCCAGCAACTCCGACTCCATCCGTGCGTTGATCGACTCCATCCAGCCGCTCACCGAGCATGCGGTCGAGTACAGCGAATAATCCGATGGATCAGCAGATTTTTCTTTGCTGTCGTTCTGCCGACGGTCTGGATGCTACCCAGCTCAGCGCCCTTGCCAAGCAGCTTGCCTGGCGCGCGCTCGAGCAGATGACGGCGCAGGACCAACCGACCTTACAGGCAGCGGGTGTGCAGCTGCAAAAGGAAAGCAGCGGACGCCCGCTATTCTGCGGCACCGACGCCTTTGTTTCCATCACCCACACCACCGGGATGGCAGCGGCAGCGGTGTCTGCCCTGCCGCTTGGCATCGACATCGAGCGCAGCTCCCGTGTCAGCCTGCACGCTGCCGAACGGATGTTCTCCTCGCAGGAAAAGCGTTGGATGCAGCAAACCGACCTTGCGGACCCCTTTGCTCTGCTGTGGACCCTGCGGGAGGCGTATGCCAAATGGACTGGTCTAGGACTTGCCGGTCTGTGCCGCTTGGAAGCCCGGCAGGGCAAGGTCAGCTTTTCTCCTGCCAATGCACACCAAATTCTTTGCAGCGACAGCTGCTGCCTTGCCGGCAGCCTGCTTCTGGGGGAATATCGCCTCTCCTTTGTCGCTCAAAAACCGCTTCATCCCTCACCTTCTTTGATTGTGCGGGTGGAAGAAAACGGAATTTTCAAAAAAATTTGGAAAACCTATTGACAAATCCTCTCCTTGTGTATATAATAATATACGTTGTCAGCGCGACGACGTCATGCGGGTGTAGTTCAATGGTAGAATCCCAGCCTTCCAAGCTGGTCGCGTGGGTTCGATTCCCATCACCCGCTCCATAAAAATGCGCCAATAGCTCAGCTGGATAGAGCAACTGCCTTCTAAGCAGT
>FR880231.1:0-10463 GCA_000435195.1 Clostridium sp. CAG:169
CTCCGGCAACCGGACCGAGCGAAAGACCAGCCAGAAGGCAGAAAGCATTTGCAACGTGTACACGGGTAATATCACCGCCGATTGCCAGTGGAATGGTGAAAGAAATATAGTTGGAAACAAAGACAATAGCACTCATCATACCGATAAAGGCAACTTCGCGGGTGGTAAATTTGTGGTGGCTGCTGATTTTTCTGCCGCAGAATACAGCTGCACCGGCAAGAACAAGGGCACATACAATGTTAAGCAGGACATTTTGTCCGGCAAGTGCGTTTGCCCCAAAGAACATGGCTGCAAAGATGAAAGCTGCAACGGCAAGCTTCCAGATGGTTTTGTTCTGCTGGGTGGTCTGTTCATTGTTTTCTGTCTGGTTCATAATAACACCTCATTGTTTTCCACTCGCCATGCGACGGCAGCATTATAGAATGCTGTATGGTTTTGTGCCAAAGCGATGGTCCGGCATAGCCAGTACCTTTTCGAGCATGACACCGTGTCGGGTATCGGTCGAATAGCTGAAAGTGGTTTTAATACATTCTTCCGCAAAACAGGTCGCCTTTCCCATGGCAATCGGGAGACTGTCACCGGACAAAAATGCGCCGGTAAGTACACTTGCAAAGATGTCTCCTGTACCCGGGTAGGAAACAGGAAGATAATCACAATTTACAATCCAGAAGGTATTGCTCTTTTTGTCGTATCCCAGATTGGAAATCGTTCCTGCATCCATGAGAACCCCGGTGATGACCGTGTACTGTGGTCCCAGGTCACCAAGCTGTGTGAGCAGCTGTCTGGCATCCTCCATCGAGAGCGCCCGGTCGATGTAAGGAAGATTCAACAGGAGACAAGCCTCGGTCAGATTGGGTGTGATTACATCCGCTTCTCGTACCAGCTCTCTCATACGTTCGCACATCGCTCCTGTATAGGTGCGATATGCTTTGCCATGGTCCCCCATAACCGGGTCCACAACTGCCAAAGCGTTGGGGTAGGTGTGGATAAAGGCAAGGCAGTGGTCGATTTGCTCCTCGGAACCTAAAAATCCGCTGTAGATACATTCAAACTCCAGTTCCAGTCGCTTGTAATGTTCCAGACAGGGAAGAATAAAATCAGTCAAATCCCGAAACTCCACCTCACCCAATCCACCGGTGTGGGAGGAAAGGATTGCAGTGGGAACAGGGCAAACCTGAATCCCCATAGCGGATAATGTTGGCATAATAACAGAGAGCGAGCAACGACCAAAACCGGAAAGGTCGTGGATTGCAGCAACCCGTTTTAAACGGTCATTCATAGCAGAAGCCTCCTTCGACTGCAAATCGGAATGTAGGTTTATCGTCAATTTTTCTTTGCAGTGCAGGAACCCCTGCCACATACAAAGTATACGAAACCTCATCTATTTTATCAAAAAAGAAGTCAGCTGTCCTGCGTTTTGAGAAAATATACGATATTACTAAATTTGAGGAAGAAAATTGGAAGAAAACTATCATAAAATAACAAAAAATATTTTCAATAAACAGATGTAGTAAATTGATATAGTTAAATTATATAAAAATTTCCGATATACAAAGAGCAAAGGTGGAAGAAAGGTATAAATTCTATTTTCTTGATGGTCCTTTCGATGCAAAGAAAATGGAAATAAATGTGCAGGCAGGTTTTATATTTGTAATAAGAAGGGAAGTGGTATGGGGAAAATAGGAAATCATTCCTCCAAAAGAAATCATACGAAAGGAGGATTCTTCTTTTTGCGTATGGTGGAGATAAAAAGTGAGTTGAGAACGATAGAATTTTTGAATCAAATGGTGTGCTTTTTGAAAAAACATGGATAAAATCTGATAGAAATGATAACAAATTGTAGCATATCGGCATCAAAGAGCAGCGCAATATGATTTATCTATCGAGAGATGAAATCGGCAAGAGATTATTGATTAGACCTTGACTGAATATGGTAGTATAATGGTACGCGAAAAATACAACGATGAGATTGAATCATATAAACAATATTGTGTGGGAGCAGTCGGGAGGAAAACGGAATGAACATACAGATTGTTTCAGGCTTTTTAGGTTCAGGGAAAACCACATTTTTAAATCGCTATATGACCTGTTTGCAGGGGCGTGTTGCCGTTATCGAAAATGAGTTCGGACCGGCAGGACTGGATGCACAGCTTTTGGGGGAAGAAGTACCGGTAAAGGAAATCAGCGCCGGATGTATCTGCTGTAGCATGGCAATGGATTTTCAGCAGGGGATTGCAGAGGTAGAGCAAAAATACCACCCGGACTACCTTTTAATTGAACCTTCCGGTGTGGGACGTTTGTCTGATGTGGTGAAGGCTTGTACAGACCAGGGCTATTCAGTCGATCAGCTGATTACGATGGTGGACCTTTCTTCCTATGAGGATTATGCACAAGCGTTTGGAGAGTTTTATCTGGATCAGATTCGCGGCGCCAATCTGCTTTTGCCGACCTGCTTTCAGGATTTGCCTGGCACAAAGCGGGAAGAGGTTTTGCAAAAACTGCACGAACAAAATCCGCAGGCGTTGCTGTACGGGGAAGATTGGCGCATGATGGACCCGGAAGCTTTGCTGGAGTTAGTTGAGCTAAGTGCGGCTGTCCAAAAAAATTCCCTGCCCCATTCATCGGCGCTTCCGGCACACAAGACTTTTTCCAGCCTTGCTTTGGAGGAAATTGCAGACCTGAATGAGGAGGAGCTGCGGCAAAAGCTGGGGCAACTAAATTACTTAGATTGTGGACAGGTGCTGCGGGCAAAGGGATTTGTGTGCAACAAGGATGGTGGATGGATGCATTTTGATTTTACTCCAAGGAATATCACCATCACAGACTATAAACAGCCGACAGAGAAGAAAATCATCCTGATTGGTCGTAGCTTAGACAAGGATGTTCTGATGCGATTGTTTGCAAGGTAGTGCAGAGAGGTGGCTGCAAATTTTGCGGAATGAAACCTGCTGAGGTTTTACACGCCAGCGGCAGACAGGCACAGAAAGGAGGAAAACAACCGGACAGCAGGGGACAACTATAGATAGACAAACGTTGACTAGGAGGAGTAGAAAACAATGGATAAAAAAGCGAGTGGAAAGGCGCTGCTGCCTTTCGGTATTTTTGTTGGAGTATATTTAGCAACCGGCATGATCCTGAATTTTCAGGGAGTGGAGATGGCATTCTACCAGTTGCCGGCGCCGGTTGCAGCAATCTTGGGTATCCTGGTTGCCTTTGCCATGTTTTCCGGCAAGATGGATGAAAAGCTCGGTACCTTCCTGACCGGATGCGGCAGCGAAGGAATTATGACCATGTGTATGATTTATCTGTTTGCAGGTGCATTTGCTACCGTTTCTAATGCGATGGGAGGGGTAGACTCGGTGGTAAACCTGGGTATGTCGGTGATGCCGCCGCAGTTTATTGCAGCCGGTGCCTTTGTCATCTCGGCATTTATTGCGCTGGCAACCGGAACCTCGGTAGGGTACTGTGACAGCTATGACACCGATTACCATTGGCTTGGCAGAAGCTGGTGGAATTAATACCTTTTTGGTGGTGGGAGCTACCATTGGCGGAGCGATGTTCGGCGACAATCTTTCGATGATTTCGGATACGACCATCGCAGCAACCCGCACGCAAGGCGTTGAGATGAAGGATAAATTCAAAACAAACTTCTTTATTGCCCTGCCTGCGGCTATTTTAACCATTGCTCTGCTGCTGATTTTCGGTCGACCGGAGACTGCACCGGCAGTCGTGCGGGCGGAATTTAACCTGATTAAGGTGTTGCCATACCTGTTTGTTTTGATTGCTTCTTTGATTGGCATCAATGTTTTTGTTGTCTTAACGGGCGGCATTTTGTTCTCCAGCTTGATTGGTATTTTTACAGGCTCTTTCACCGTCCTGGAATTTACAGGAAATATTTACAGCGGATTTTCTGGAATGTTTGAGATTTTCCTGCTTTCCATGCTGATGGGTGGCTTAGCAACCATGGTAGAAAAGGAAGGCGGAATCGAGTGGGTCCTGCAAAAAATTAAAAAAGTCATCAAAAACCAGACAACCGCAGAACTGGGTATCGCAACGATGGTTTCTCTTACCGATATGGCAACAGCGAACAATACCGTTTCTATTTTGATTAACGGCTCTGTTGCCAAGGAAATCAGCGAGGAGTATCAGATCGACCCAAAAAGAACGGCTTCGCTTTTGGATATTTTCTCCTGTGTGTGGCAGGGACTTCTTCCATACGGTGCGCAGATTTTGTTTGCCTGTGCATTGATTACCAATCTTGACAGTCCGTTCCAGGTTATTTCAATGTGCTGGTACCAGTATTTGTTGGCAGCATTTGCAATTCTTTCTACACTGATAGCAGGAAAACGGGGAGGAGCAAAGACTCCAAAACAGCAGGTCAAATAATATAGAGTGACACAAGGGGGAATTTTCCATGAAGGATTTAATCGAACAATATGGCAAAGGGCTGGTTATCAAAAAGGACGAGCTGACAGCCATAGAGCGCATGAAGCTGTTTGACGAGGGAAAGCCGATCGACCGGATACCATGCTGTTTGGATACAGGGGAAACGATGGCACCTTTGATGGGACTTTCTATCGATGATTACTACCACTCGTCTCAACTGATGTGTGATTTGGAGGTTTACCTTTATGAAAATTTCCATTCGGATGGCGCCGGTCTTTCCACCACACTGCGCGGGATGGCAGAAGCAATGGGCTCTCAGATTCGCTATTATGACAACAACATTGCACAATTAAAACAGCCGGCTGTTCCCAGTTGGCGAGAGGTCGACGGTGCAAAGCTGGTGGATGTGGACAAGGATGGACGCCTGCCGATTATTTTGGAGGGCTTGCGTCTGGTCAAACAGAAACTGGGAGATAAAGTGCCCATCAGCGGGACCGTGACAGGTCCTTTTACCATTGCGGCAATGGTCATGGGGACAGAGCAGCTGATGATTGGCATGATTAAAAAGCCGGAGAAAATCAAGCAGCTGATGGAGGTGATTACCGAAAACAATAATCGCTATATTCAGCGGCTGATTGATTTGGGTGTCGGCATTGGATTTGCAGACCCGGTCAGCTCCACCGCTCTTATCAGCGTCAAGCAGTATGAAACCTTCTCTCTGCCATATTTCCAAAAGAATGTGGATTTCATTAAAAAGCAGGGTGCAGGCTGCGGCTTACATATTTGCGGCACAAGCCGAGCTTTGTGGGAGCTGCTGAAAAAGACCGGGATTGGTACCTTTGGTCTGGATAATGTGGAGGACATGCAGGAGGCGAAAGAGGTTTTGGGCAGTCATATGTGTATTCAGGGCAATGTGCCACCGGTGGAGGTCATGCGTATGGGTACACCGCAGGATGTTCTCCGTTCAGCAAGAGAATGTATCCGAAAAGCGTATGATTCTCCAAAGGGTTTTGTTTTAACCTCAGGCTGCCAAATGCCGATGGGAACACCACGGGAGAATATGACGGCGTTGATGGATGCTGCACGCATCTTCGGAAGCTACCCATTGCAGATGGATTTGTTGTTTGATGAGGCAGAATGATTTATTCATGATAAATGATTTTCGCCAGCAGAAAAGGGCTTGTCATCCAACGGATGACAAGCCCTTTTAAAAATATTCGGCAATGCTGATGTTTTAACAAAAATTATGCCAAGGGTTCGACGAAAAACCAGCAGAAGCAAAAAGGAACTTTCAACTTTTTTGACAGGAAGGGGAAATAGGGGCTTTACATCATCGCTCACTTACGGTAAAATAAGAGGTAGTAAATTTGTGAATAGAACAGTTTAGGCATTTGCCGGCTTTTCAAAACGAATGATATTGGGAGTGAAAGATCATGTATAAGCGCGTGCTTATCAAGCTCAGCGGCGAGGCTCTGGCGGGCAGCCAGAAAACCGGACTGGATCATGATACCGTCCATGCTATCTGCGCGAGCATCAAAAAAATCTATGACCTGGGAACCGAGGTCGCTATCGTAGTAGGTGGCGGAAACTTCTGGCGCGGTCGCAGCAGCGGGGAAATGGATCGGACCCGAGCAGACCACATCGGTATGCTGGCAACTGCGATGAACGCTCTGGCTCTGGCGGATGCTTTGGAGCAGGAGGGCTGTGATGTACGGGTGCAGACCGCTATTTCCATGCAGCAGGTAGCAGAGCCGTACATCCGCAACCGTGCGGTGCGCCATCTGCAAAAGAATCGTGTTGTTATCTTCGGTTGTGGTACCGGCAACCCGTTCTTCTCCACCGACACAGCCGCTTCGCTGCGTGCAGCAGAGATCGACGCACAGATCATCCTCAAAGCAACGATGGTGGACGGTGTCTACGACAGTGACCCACACAAAAACCCGAATGCAAAACGTTATTCCACGATTTCCTTCGACCAGGTGCTGTCCGAGCAGCTGGGTGTCATGGATATGACCGCAGCTTCTATGTGTCGTGACAACCACATCCCGGTTCTGGTATTCAGTCTGGAGGATCCGGACAACATCCTGCGCGCAGTAAAGCAGGAAGATGTTGGCACACTTGTAAAATAATTACCGAAATAAATTCTATGTCCGAACCTTTTCGGGCAGAACGGAGGCAGTTATGAAAGCACAGTACAAAGAAATTGAAGAAAAAATGAATAAAACTCTCGACGCACTCTACCGTGAATTCGGTACCATCCGCGCAGGCAAAGCATCCCCATCGGTGCTCGACCGCGTGACCGTCGATTACTACGGAGCAGCGACTCCAATCCAGCAGCTGGCAACCATCTCCACTACCGATGCACGCACTCTGATGATTCAGCCATGGGATAAATCCACCCTCAAGCTGATCAACAAGGCAATCCAGGCATCCGATGTCGGCATTAACCCAACAGACGACGGCTCGGTCATTCGTCTGGTGTTCCCGGCTCCAACCGAAGAACGCCGTAAAGAGCTGTGCAAGCAGGTTTCCAAAGAGGGCGAAGGTGCAAAGGTTTCCATCCGCAACATCCGTCGTGACGCTGTGGACAAATTCAAAGCACAGAAGAAGGCAAACGAGCTGTCTGAGGACGACCTGAAAGATGCAGAGAAGGATGTGCAGGAGCTGACCGACAAGTACACCAAGCTCATTGAAAAGGCAGTCAAAGAAAAAGAACAGGAAGTTATGTCCCTGTAAGAGGGAAGGTTCAGCGCCAGACATCGTGCATACGGTGTCTGGCTTTTTAAAAGGATAGGAGAAGCGCAAATGGACAATATGCGAGCAGGGCTGGGCTTACAGCACATCGGCATCATCATGGACGGCAATGGGCGCTGGGCAAAGAAAAGAGGATTGCCCAGGAAATACGGTCACCGCGAGGGCGCAAAGGCGTTTCGCAGAATCGTAGAATACTGCGACAAACTGGGATTGCGCTATCTGACCGTCTATGCCTTTTCCACCGAAAACTGGAAGCGCCCCGAGGATGAGGTCAATTCCATTATGCAGCTGCTGGAGCAGTATATCGACGAGGCGTTTGAACGGCAGGATGAAAACGATACGGTGCGCACCCGCTTTATCGGGGATGTCAGTGCGCTGAGCGAGACACTGAAAGAAAAGATTGCCCGCATCGAACAGATGAGCCAGGGCAGGACCGGCATGACGGTCAACGTCGCTTTTAACTATGGCGGACGGGATGAGCTGGTGCGTGCAGCAAGACAATTAGCGATTCAGGCACAGCAAGGCAAGCTGGACCCGCAGCAGATCAATGAACAGATGCTCAGCGACCATCTGTACACAAGCGGTCAGCCGGACCCGGATTTGATTATCCGTCCAAGCGGTGAGGAGCGCTTGTCCAACTTTTTGATTTGGCAGGCAGCCTATTCTGAATTTGTCTTTATGGATGTTTTGTGGCCGGACTTCACCCCGGCACACCTGGACCAGGCGCTGGAAATCTTCAGCCACCGCAATCGCCGGTACGGACAGGTGTAGCGTATAGCTGCTGATAAAACGAATCTCAGAGGGAAATACCCTCAAAAAATGACCGGTTTTTAATAAACCGGCTGATAACGGAAATACCTGCGTCAGCTGCGCGGGCAGTTCTGTGCAGTGGACAAGGCGCATACCCTGTACCAGTCCGCTGTTTATCCTTTGACGATAGAATGGAGATGTTTTTATGAAAACAAGAGTGCTTTCCGCACTGGTTGGGATCGCAGTGCTGATTGTTGTGCTCAACTTTTTTGAAACACCTGTACTCAACGTCGCCATCATGGTCATCGCTTTGCTGGCGGTGTACGAATTTTTGACGGCGACCAAGATCAGCCACAACAAGCTGTTGTCGGCGGTGGCATATCTGGTGGCAGCGACCTTCCCGTATATTGGGTTAAAGAAGGAGATGAATCTGCTGCCCATCTTTCTGCTGCCGTACATCGCGCTGCTGTTTTTGATTTTGCTGCGCACCCACAAGGATACGCGGGTGGAGGATGTGGCGATGGTGTTTATGATGAGCATTGGTATCCCGCTTTCGCTCTCCTCCGCCATCTATCTTCGGGACAACAACGGATATACCATGGGATTGTTCTACCTGCTGCTGGCGCTGTGCTGTGCCTGGTACAGCGACACCGGTGCCTACTTTGTGGGCAGGGCGTGGGGCAAGCATAAGCTCTGTCCGCAGGTCAGCCCGCACAAGACAGTGGAGGGTCTGGTCGGAGGACTGGTGACCTGCATCCTGCTCAACCTGCTGACTGCCTTTATCTTCCAGAAGGTCAGCGGCTATCTGGGCGTTCCGCTTCAAATCAACTACCTGCGCCTGCTGCTGATTTCGCCTTTGGCTTCGCTGATCAGTGTGTTGGGCGACCTGAGCTTCTCAATGATTAAAAGAGGATTTTCCATCAAGGATTTCGGCAACATTATGCCGGGACACGGCGGCGTGCTCGACCGGTTCGACAGCGTGCTGTTCACTCTGCCGTTTATCTACGCCACCACCCTATGTTTCCCGGTGGCAGCCGTTTAATTTACAGCAAAGGAAAGGATCAGGATGAGTAAGATAGTTTCTATTCTGGGTTCCACCGGTTCCATCGGTACCCAGAGCCTGAAGGTATGTGAAAAACTGGGTTACCGACTGTATGCGCTGACGGCGCACGCCAACTGGCAGCTGATGGAGCAGCAGATTCGACAGTTCCATCCGGCGGTCGCGGTGATGACCGATCCGCAGGCAGCGCAGAAACTGCAGCAGGCGGTGGAGGACTGCTCCACCGCTGTTCTGTGCGGGATGCAATCGGTGGTGGAGGCTGCCGAATACCCACAGCAGGATGTGGTCATCAATGCGCTGATGGGTGTGGCAGGACTGCTGCCGACGGTGCGCGCCATCCAGGCGGACAATGATGTGGCTTTGGCAAACAAGGAAACGCTGGTTGCCGGCGGCAAGCTGGTGATGCAGCTGGCAAAGGAAAAAGGGGTGCGGCTGACCCCGATCGACAGCGAACATTCCGCTATCTTCCAGTGCTTGCAGGGCAACCGTGCGCAGGCGGTGGAGCGGCTGATCATCACCGCTTCGGGCGGACCGTTCTACGGCAGAACACGCGAACAGCTCAAGGGGATCAAAAAAGAGCAGGCGCTTCGCCACCCAAACTGGAGCATGGGAGCCAAAATCACCATCGACTCCTCTACCCTGATGAACAAGGGATTGGAATTTATCGAAGCGATGTGGCTGTTTTCCATGCCGCCCGAGCGCATTAGCATCCTGGTGCATCCGCAGAGCATCATTCATTCGATGGTCGAATATGTGGACGGCTCGGTGATGGCACAGCTGGGCGCGCCGGATATGACCCTGCCGATTCAGTATGCGCTGACTGCGCCTGAGCGGGTGGAATCTCCGGCAAAGAAGCTGGATCTGCTGCAATGCACTTCGCTGACCTTTGGCGAGCCGGATCTGCAAACCTTTACCTGCCTTGCCGACTGTATCGAAGCGGCAAAGCGCGGCGGGCTGTATCCTTGCTTGCTCAACGGAGCCAACGAGGAAGCGGTCGCACTGTTTTTGCAGGATAAAATCGAGTATCTCCAGCTGTTCGATCTGGTGCGGGAAACATTGGAGCATTTTGCTCCGTCGGACTACCGGACGGTGGAGGAGGTACTGGAAGCGGATGCCAAAGCCCGAGAGTTTGTACGCAGCCGCGTCGGACAAAAACAGTTTGGATGTGTAAAGTAAAATTCCCCGGGGAATACTAAGGTGCGTTTTAGATTGCTCCGGCAATTTTGTCGGGCAGATTTTGCAGCAGGTGTATTGCCCGCTGCAAAGGGAAGGGCTTGTTGTAAGCGGTAAACGGTATCGAAGATGGGAGGAATTTGATGAATCTGTTGGTGACCATCCTGCTGGCGGTGCTGATCTTCGGCGTGATCATCATCATCCACGAGCTGGGACACTTCCTGACTGCAAAGGCGGCAGGGGTGGCAGTGCCGGAATTTTCCATCGGCATGGGTCCCAAGCTGTTCCAGATTAAGCACAAAGAAACAAACTACACCCTTCGGCTGCTGCCGATTGGCGG
>FR880231.1:10501-17582 GCA_000435195.1 Clostridium sp. CAG:169
ATGGAAGGGGAGGATGAGGAAAGCGACGACGAGCGGGCGTTCTGCAATAAAAAGCCGCTGCAAAAGATTTTGGTCATCGCAGCAGGAGCGACGATGAACCTGCTGCTGGGCTTTTTGATTATGGTAGGCATCACCGCCTCGGAACCGGCGGTATCCAGCACCCAGATTGGCTACTTTGCGCCGGATGCCCTGAGTGCCCAGAAGCTGGAGCTGGACGACGAAATCATCAGCATCAACGGACACAAAATCCACACGGCAAACGATTTGATCTACGCCTTTGTGGATGTGGGTGACCAGCCGGTGCAGATGACCGTGCGGCGCGACGGACAGAAAATCGAGTTGCAGGATGTTCCCTTTGCCCATGAGCAGGTGGAGGGACAGACCATCGTCCAGCTGGATTTCAAGGTCAAGGGCTTGGAAAAAACACCCTTGCGGGTACTCAAGCAGTCCTGGTATATGACCACCGGCGTAGTCAAGCAGGTGTGGGGTTCCTTTGGAAAGCTCATCAGCGGGCAGTATCAGCTCAACCAACTGTCCGGTCCGGTCGGGGTGACCCAGATGATCGGCGAGGTGGCTTCCGCACGCGATTACTCCAGTTTCTTTTTTATGACAGCGTTTATCACCATCAATATCGGCGTCTTTAACCTCTTGCCGCTGCCAGCTCTGGATGGCGGCAGGCTGCTGTTTTTGTTCATCGAGCTGCTGCGCGGCAAACCGGTCCCTGCCAAATACGAGGGCTTTGTCCATGCGGCAGGTCTGGTGCTGCTGATGGGTCTGATGCTGATGGTGACCTTCAATGATATTGTACGTCTGATAAAGGGGTAAGGATATGCAACAGTACAGAAAATCAAAACAGATCATGGTGGGTGGTCTGCCGATGGGCGGCGGTGCGCCGGTCAGCGTGCAGTCGATGCTCAATACACCCGCTTCCGACATCCCCGCCAGCTTGGAGCAGGCAAAGCGTCTGGAGGCAGCAGGCTGCCAGATCATCCGGGCGGCGGTGCCGAATATGCAGGCGGTGCAGCTGATCGACCGTCTGAAGCAGACAGTGTCGGTGCCAATTGTTGCCGACATCCACTTTGACTACCGCCTTGCCATCGAATCGGTGGCAGCGGGTGTGGACAAGGTGCGCATCAATCCGGGCAACATCGGCGACGACGACCGGGTACGGCAGGTGGTGCAGTACTGCAAACAGCATGAGGTGCCCATCCGCGTGGGAGTCAACTCCGGCAGCCTGGAAAAAAACATCCTGGCAAAGTATGGTCATCCGACCGCACAGGCGATGGTGGACAGTGCGCTGTACCATGTTTCGCTGATTGAACGGTACGACTATGACCAGGTTGCCATCTCCATCAAATCCTCCAACGTTCCCACGATGATTGAAGCCTATCGTCTGGCTGCCAGCCAGTGCGATTATCCGCTGCATCTGGGTGTGACCGAGGCAGGAACCGCCCGCATGGGTCTGATCAAATCGGCAGTCGGCATCGGCTCGCTGCTGTGTGACGGCATCGGTGACACCATCCGTGTATCACTGACCGATGACCCGGTCAACGAGATTGCAGCAGCCAAGGACATCCTGCGCTCCATCGGGCTGTGCAATGAGGGCATCACCTTCATCTCCTGCCCGACCTGCGGAAGGACCAAGATCGACCTGATTTCCCTTGCCAATCGAGTGGAACAGCGCCTGAGCGGCATCAAGGCTCCGCTGACGGTGGCGGTGATGGGCTGTGCGGTCAACGGTCCCGGAGAGGCGCGAGAGGCGGACATCGGAATTGCAGGCGGCGACGGCTGTGCCATCTTGTTCCGAAAGGGAGAAATTTTGCGCAAGATACCGGAGGACCAGGTGGTCGAGGAACTTGCAAAAGAAGTAGAACAATTAGCTTTACATAAGGAAGGATAAAAATTATGGCTGAGAAAAAGAAAAATATCAAACCGCTCATCATCCTGGGTGTCGTGCTGGTGGCAGCTCTGATTGGATTTTTGATTTACGACGAAGTAAAAACTGCAAACTATAAAAAAGAGTTGAACCTTGCCATCCAGAACACCTACGATTTGGAATCGGGCAGCTGTGTGGGTCAGACCTACAACTATCAAAAGGAAAATCCAGAAGAGAAGAGCGAAGCAGTACGCCAGGCAAATTTTGTTCGTACAGACGATGGCTTGATTTTCCACGAAAGCACCGGCAATGAGGACGGTTCGGCGCTGGTGTCCGATGTTTTTGTTAAACCGGGCGAATATTTCTATCTGGGCGAAGATGCAAAATGGGTGCGCACCGAAATCGACAAGAGCTTAAATACCCGTCCATACAGCATGGCAACCATCTCCCGTTCGATTGAGGATGTTCAGTTTAAACGCATCCATCCGGTCGAGGTGCCGCAGGGAGTGGAGGCAGACAAAGCGTATCAGGTTGTTTTGACCAGACAGTGGATCAAAGCAAGCTACCAGGGAGAAGGAGAGCCGCTGACCAGCAGCATCACCTACCTCATCCGCTATGAAGGGGATACCCCTTACATCACACAGGTCAGCCAGACCTTTGACCTGCGCACCACCGATGAGGACGGCAAGGAGCAGATTGAAGTGGTCGAAGAGAGAGCAGAGTTTACCAAAGGAACCACCGCAGACGGCGGCGACGTACAACAGGCACTCGATAGCTTCTTTAAAGAGAATATCGAAGGCAACTATGTAGAAGCAGAAACGGAAGAAACCGAAGAGAGCACCGAACAGACAGAGGGTGAATTGACCGTCGGCGAATCCGCTGAAAAGTAACCGGCAGCTCTGTTCTGCTAGCAATAGGGAATAAAAAAATTTTGACAGCTTCCGGCAGAATTCTTCCTGCCGGAAGCTGTTTGACAGAATTACCATACAAGCGAAAAGAAACAGAAAGGAGTCGTCTGCGGTGAATCGTTTTGAGGATGTCTTTCGCCCGTTTTTGCAGGGAAATGCGGCGCAGCAGCTGATGCGTGCGCCCATCCATCATATCGACGCCAAAAGAGAAAAACGGCAGATCACCGTCGAGCTGCACCCGGAACAGCGCATCCCGATGGAGGAGATTACGCGGGTAGAAAAACAGATCATGCAGACAGCCAATCTGGCGCTGTTTGAGATTATGACCCGCTACCGCCCGGAGCTGTTCTGCTGCGAGTCGATGGAGGATATTCTGCACGAGTTGCGCAAACGGGGATACCCTGCCAACGGCATCTTTGAGGGCAGCGGGCAGAAGCTGGAGAACGGGACGCTGACCATCAGCCTGCGCCACGGCGGCTACAACCTGATTCAGCAGAGCGGCTGTGATAAAGCCATTCAGCACCTGATTGGTCAGCAGTACGGAATGGCGGTCGATGTTCGGTTTGACGGGGTGCTGTCGCTGGACGAAAATCAGCCGGAGTACCACAAGATTATCGGCGCACCCAGCCTGTCCCCCGAGCAGCAGGCAGCATTGGAACGACCAAAGAGCGCACATCGCCCGACTGCATCGGTAAAAGAGGGAGGGAAGTCCTCCCGACAGGAGCCGAAAGTCGGACAGCTGCTGTTCGATTGCTCCGACCTGCCGCTGTGCGAGCAGGAGGCTGTGGTGGTGCTGGGCAAGCCAATCAAGGAAAAACCCATCCCGCTGTCGCAGGTGGACGGCGAGACCGGTCAGACCACCGTCTGGGGAGATATTGTTCGCAAGGAATCGGTGACCTCCAAGGACGGCAGGTGGGAAATTTTCTCCATCGACATCACCGACTACACCAGCTCCAACACCCTCAAGCTGATTTTGCCCAGCGACAAAAAGGAGGATGTCGAGCAGCTCAACGAGGGCGATACTCTGGTGGTGCGCGGCGATGCTGCCTTTGATAAGTACGAGCACGACGTCACCATCCGTCCGGTCGCCATCACCCTGACCAAGAAGAAGCGTAAAACCGACGATGCGCCCGTCAAGCGGGTGGAGCTGCATCTGCATTCGAATATGTCCACCATGGACGGAATGAACGGCTCGGCAGAGCTGGCAAAGCTGGCGCACGCCTGGGGACACCGCGCAATGGCAATCACCGACCACGGTGTTGTGCAGGGCTTTCCCGATGCGATGTACGCCAGCGAAAAATGGGACGACTTCCGCATGATCTATGGTCTGGAGGCATACTTTGTCAACGACATGGTCGGTGCCGTCAAGGGAGGAGCCCGTCAGGAATTTGACGGCGAATTTGTTGTCTTTGACCTGGAAACCACCGGACTGTCGGCAGGCAGCGACCGCATCACCGAAATCGGTGCGGTAAAGGTGAAAAACGGCGAGGTGGTGGATGTCCTCAACACCTTCGTCAACCCCGAACGCCACATACCGGAAAAGATAACCGCCCTGACCGGCATCACCGACGCAATGGTCAAGGATGCGCCGGACGAGGCGCAGGCGCTCAAGCTCTGGGAGGAATTCTGCCCGAAGGATGCGGTGCTGGTGGCGCACAATGCCGATTTTGACTGCTCGTTTATGAGCGCAGCGTTTGCCCGACAGGGAAAGAATTTCAAAAACACCTACATCGACACCGTCACCATCTCCCGCGCTTTGTACAAGGAGCTGAAAAACCACAAGCTGGACACGGTGGCAAACTACCTGAAGGTGGGGGACTTTAACCACCACCGCGCCTGCGACGATGCTGCCGTTTTGGCAAAAATCTTCGTCAGGATGCTTTCGGACATCCAGCAGCGCTGCGGCATCAACACCATCCAGAAGATTAACACTTCCCTTGCCGGAGGCGACCCGCGCCAGCTCAAGAGCCACCACATGATTTTGCTGGTCAAAAATCAGACCGGCTTAAAAAATCTCTACCAGCTGGTGTCCATGTCCCACTTAAAATATTTTAAAAAGCATCCGCTGATTCCCAAAAGCGAGCTGATCCGCCACCGGGAAGGACTGCTGGTGGGCAGCGCCTGTGAAGCGGGTGAGCTGTTCCGCGCGGTGGTAGCGGGCAAGAGCTTTAACGACCTGCTCAAAATTGCCTCCTTCTACGATTACCTGGAGGTGCAGCCGATTGGCAACAATGAGTTTATGATGCACAACGGCACCGTCCGCTCGGTGGCACAGCTGCAGGACTTCAACAAGACCATCATCCGTCTGGGTGAGCGGCTGGAAATTCCGGTGGTAGCGACCGGCGACGTTCATTTTATGGAGAAAGAGGACGCCATCTTCCGCGCTATCCTGATGGCAGGACAGGGCTTTAAGGATGCGGATAATCAGCCGCCGCTGTACTTCCACACCACCCAGGAGATGCTCGACGAGTTCGATTACCTGCCGCCGGAGAAGGCATATGAGATCGTGGTCACCAATACCAACCTCATCGCCGATATGATCGAGCAGGTGCGACCTTTCCCCAACGGAACCTACACGCCGACCATCGACGGAGCGGAGGAGGACCTGCGCCAGCGCACCTGGCAGCGGGCAAAGGACTGGTACGAATTTGAAGGCAAGATCCCGCAGGTGGTGTCCGACCGTCTGACCAAGGAGCTGGAGTCGATTATCTCACACGGCTTTGCCGTTTTGTATGTCATCGCACAAAAGCTGGTGTCCAAGTCGGAGCAGGACGGCTACCTAGTAGGCTCGCGTGGTTCGGTTGGTTCCTCCTTTGTCGCCATCATGGCGGGCATCTCGGAGGTAAATCCGCTGCCGCCGCACTACCGCTGTCCAAACTGCAATCACACCATCTTCTTTACCGACGGCTCGGTCGGTTCGGGCTTTGACCTGCCGCCTAAAAACTGTGAACACTGTGGCACACCTTATCTGCGGGATGGTCACGACATTCCGTTTGAAACCTTTTTGGGCTTCCACGGGGACAAGTCGCCGGATATTGACTTGAACTTTTCCGGTGAGTACCAGTCGAAGGCACACAAGTACACCGAGGAGCTGTTCGGAGAGGGACACGTCTTTAAGGCGGGGACCACCGGTGCGCTTGCCGATAAGACCGCCTATGGCTATGTAAAAAACTACCTGAACGAGCGGGGAATGACCCTGCATAAAGCGGAGGAAAACCGCCTGAGCAAAGGCTGCACCGGGGTCAAGCGCTCCACCGGTCAGCACCCGGGCGGCATGGTCGTTGTGCCGAATGATTACGATGTGTTCGATTTTACCCCGATCCAGCATCCGGCGGACGACGTCAATTCGGACATCATCACCACCCACTTCGATTTTAACTCGCTGCATGACACCATCCTCAAGCTGGACATCCTCGGGCACGATGTGCCGACCCTGTACAAGTACATGGAGGATTTGACCGACACCAAGGTCACCGATGCGGATATGTCGGACGAGCAGGTGTACAGCCTGTTCACCTCGCCGCAGGTGCTGGGTGTGACACCGGAGCAGATCGACTGCGAAACCGGCACCCTTGCCATCCCGGAGATGGGCACGCCTTTTGTCCGGCAGATGCTGCTGGATTGTAAGCCGAAGAATTTTTCGGATTTGTTGCAGATTTCCGGTCTGTCCCACGGCACCGACGTATGGCTGGGCAATGCGCAGGACCTCATCAAAAGCGGCACCTGCGACATCAGCCAGGTTATCGGTACCCGTGACAGCATCATGCTGTATCTGATTTACCACGGGCTGGACCCGTCGATGTCCTTTAAAATTATGGAGATTGTGCGAAAGGGAAAAGCACACAAGCTGTTGACCGAGGAGCACGTCAGACAGATGAAGGAGCATGATGTGCCGCAGTGGTACATCGACTCCTGCTTTAAAATCAAGTATATGTTCCCGAAGGCGCACGCGGCAGCGTATGTCATCGCTGCCATTCGCCTGTGCTGGTACAAGGTACACTACCCGCTGCAATTTTATGCGGCACACTTTACCGTGCGCGGCGAGGATTTTGACGCAGCGACGGTGATGCAGGGCAGAGAGATGGTCAAGCTGCGGATGAACGAACTGCGCAACCGGCAGGATGCCACCGACAAGGACAAAAAGACAGCAGACTGCCTGCATATTGCATTGGAGGCACTGTGGCGCGGGGTGGAATTTCTGCCCATCGACCTCTACCGCTCGCACGCCACCCGCTATCTCATCGAGGACGGAAAGATTCGCCTGCCGTTCTGCTCGCTCAAGGGCTGCGGTGACACC
>FR880232.1 GCA_000435195.1 Clostridium sp. CAG:169
GCAAAATTTCTTCCCTCTCCTTTACTACAACTACTACTACATTTTCTTTCCTTTTCTTTATGGCGTTATTCTCGGAATCCTCGGGGTTTTTCTGAGAATAATCGGGTTTTTTCTCGGAATTATTTAAAATAGGGTGCATTTTAATAAAGCTTTGCGTTTCTTCTTTTGAAAGAAGCCAAAACTTTGGATTGACGACGACCGGGTTTTTACTGGCTCGGGACTTTACAGCCAACTGAAATCGTCTCTGTATTGAGGTGGACGTGAGGATAGTGTCCGACTGAAAAAGTTTGTTATCAAACAGTGACCGTTCCAATAAGAATTTCCTCATCTGCCCTATTTTTTCAGGGCTCATACCCAGCTCAGAGGATGTAATATAATCAAAATCCTCGTCTACCTCCAGGTAATAGCCATGTCCCTTGTAAATCTCACACAGCAGGTATAGATAATAAGTGATGCCATCTGCACCGAACCTGCCTTTTAAAATCTTGATTTTGCGGTCCGAGAAAAAATCCACATCCAAAGAAAAGTACGCTAAGCCTTCCTTTTGTGGACGTGCCAAGGTAAGCCCTCCTTTTTTTGGTTGTTTCACCCTCACCCCAAACAAGCGCAACGGTTGCATCCAAAAAGGCAACTTTCCCTAAAAACGGAATTTTTTTTGCTCTGAAAGAATTGCCTGTATAAAAATTAAAAAAAAGGGTATGAAAAAGGACGGCACAAAGTTGTGTCGTCCTTTAGGAAAGGTTATTTGGTTTTAATGGTCTATTAAGCTACCGGGTTTACACCATTCAGATTCAACTTCATACGGTTTATTTTCTTCTAAACACTGTTTAATAATGTCCATATAGACTTGAGCTGCACAGCGTTCTCCGATTCGACCAAAATCAGTATAATTAAAAGGCATGAAACGTTCTCCGAACTTTTTTTCATACCGTTCCCACAACTCCCACATTTCAGCACTTCTTAAAATTTCGGAATCGACTGCTGCTACATACATTTAGCTTTCTCCTCCCCATGCAGTTCTTTTATAAAGCTGGTGCAGTTTCTGTTTTAATGACCAAACAGGCTGTTCGGTCCACACCACTTGGAAACCATAGTAGTCGGCTTACCTTCGCGTAGGCAGCGTTCCAGCTCTTCTGTATAAATCTGTGCTGCACATTTGTCTCCTACGCGGTCAAAATCACAGTAGTTGAACGGGATAAATGGTTTTCCAAACCTTTTTCTGTATTCAATTTTTAATTCTAATACATTATGCTCTCTCATGTATGCGGAATCAACTGCTGCTACATACATTTAGATTTCTCCTCCCCATGCAGTTCTTTTATAAAGCCGGTGCAGTTTCTGTTTTAATGACCGATAATGTCATTCGGTCCGCACCACTTGGAAACAATGGAGGTCGGTTTGCCTTCTCTCAGGCATTTTTCCAGCTCTTCCTTGTATACCTGTGCAGCACATTTATCGCCGTTTCTCTGGAAATCACAGTAGTTAAAACAAATAAATTTCTTTCCAAACTTTTTTTCATACCGTTCCCACAATTCCCACATCTCATCGCTTCTCAAAATTGCGGAATCGACTTTTGCTACAACCATTTTATTCCTCCTCACCATGCAGTTCTTTTATAAAGCTGGTGC
>FR880233.1 GCA_000435195.1 Clostridium sp. CAG:169
GAGGAGGGCTTTTTTAGTCCTGGATAGTCATAGATTTAGTTTTTGGTTTCTGCTTCTTCCTGCTCCTGCTGCTCTTGCATCACTGCCATTTTGTCGCGGACCGGAAGCTCTTTTAAATCCTCCATCAGCTTGGTAACGGTGCCGTTGCCGCCCAGACGGTGGTATTCATCGTACATTTTCTGCGCTGCCTCCAGCCCATGCAGGCTGATCCAGCCGCGCTCATAATAGTGATAGTATGCGTGTACCAGCTCCGCTCTGAGCAGGGCAATAATCGCCTCCTTGATTGATTTTTGCCGCGCTTCTTCTTCCTGCTGCTTCTTCCAGAGGCGGCGGATCAGATACCCCCCGCCCGCCAGAACCCCGGAAAAAAGCACCTCCAGCCAATATCTTGCCAACCACTCCAGCAAATCTATCGCCTACTCTCTAAAATAATCCTGTACGGCTTTGCATACCGCCTTCTCTGCGCCCTCTGCTTTTGGCAGATGCAGGTGCAGCATCGGCACTTTGCTGGTGTAAAACCATGGGATGTCCTTGACCTCTCTGAGCGGGATTTCCTCGGCTCCCAGCAGGATTGGGTCGATGCCGATCATCTTGAGCTGGTGCTTGTAGTAGCTCTGTGCCTGTCTGCTCTCCTCAGTGTCGCGGCGGACGTTGTGTCCCAGGCGATCGCCCAGCAGCCCCTCCACTCTGGTGATTTTGACTTTGCACTGTGCGGACTCATAGACAAACAGCACATAGTCCGGTTCCAGTTGAGACAAAGCATAGTAATCCGGGTATGCCTTTGGAGCATCCAGCTCCACGACACCCTTCATTCCCTGCGCTTTCATCTCCTCCACGATTCTCTGTGCCATTGGATTGCCGTTTACCCCTACTACTGCGATTTTTTTCTTGCCCCAAAACAAATTTGCCATAAAACACTTTTCCTTTCTGTTACTCATTCACAAAATTTTTGATATGCGGATTATTTTTGATTTGCTCGCGCATCAGCTCCAGCGCCTCATCCACCCATGTACTAAATACGGCAAATGGCACCAGGTACTTGATTGGCGGAAACGCCTCGACTGCTAAATCGTAGACGTATCACAATTTCAGCGCACCGGTGCCGCTGCCTAAGTACTGCTCCGCCTGCGTTACCGCCCAAAGCAGCCACTCTTTGACGTTTCCCCGCATCCGCAGGTAGCCGATCAAGAGCAGCAGCAAAAAGGCACCCACCGTGCAGATGATACTCATGATTTGCTCCACAACCTTACACCTCCTTCCCTTCTAAATTGTATTTACAAAACCGCCAAAGCCCTTTTTCTTGAGGTCGTCGGCGGTTTTTTGTGCTTCTTCCTGTGTCGCAAATTTGCCGACACATACTTTTGCAAGGGCATCGTTTTTGAAAAAGACGAAGTACCCCATATCATCGAGCTTGGCGTACAGGTCGGCGGCGCTTTTTGCCGATGCAAATGCTCCCACCTGTACGGTGTACAGCAGGTTTTTGCCTGCCTGCGGATGATTCATTTTTGCAATGATAGCAGGGTAGTCTTTATAGGCAATATCTCTGTCTACATCCCCAACAATGCCGTTGACCCTTCCGGTACCGGTGTGCTGCCAGATGCCGTATGGATGTTTACAAGTACATTTGCTTGCATACTGTGCAATCCACTTGTCATAGGCGGTCAGCTGCGCAGGGTAGAGGTAGCTGTCGAGAAAATCCTTCGAGCAGTACAGCATGGCATAGTAGCCGGCTGCCTCCACCTCATCCAGGAATGCCTTGCAAACCTCGTCCAGGAACGCTTTGCAAATCTCGGTGTTGGTCTGCTTGCTGCCGCCGGTGTAGATGCTCTCATACTCGATGTCAAAGGCGATTGGGTAGGTCAGCTTGTACGGCTTGACCGCCTTAACAACCTCCTGCGCTGCCCTGCGTGCTGCCTGTGCGGTGGTGGCATAGCTGTACAGGTAGACGCCAACATCCAGTCCTGCCGCCAGCGCACCCTTGATGTGCTGGGTAAAGGCGCTGTCGAGCTTCAGTGCACCATTATTGTAACAGTAGCCGATACGAATGATGGCAAAGTCGATGCCGTCCGCTTTTACCTTCTGCCAGTCCACCTTGGGCTGCCATTTTGACACGTCAATTCCCTGTTTCATTCTCCTCTTCCTTTCCGTCAAATCCTTTTTTGAGCGCTCCTGCCCTGCCGTGCTGCTTGATAAGCTGATTGAGGCAGATGGCAGCAGCCGCCAGCACATACCCCTGCCCGATGCTGACTGCAACCAGAATTACCCACTGAATCCAGTTTGTCGGCTCACAGGATGCCACCGACACCAAAGCGGATAAAAAGATTCCAACCACACATAAAACGCCCGGAATCAGGGTGTCATCAATCCTGATCGAGCGTTTGATGATGCTCCCCAGCGCATACAGGCAAGGTACCAGCCATACCGTTTCCGGCGATATGTACTCCTTCACCAGCGCCGAGATTTCGCTTAACTCGTTCATTTACCAATCACCTCCTTTCATATAAAACTCCAAAACAAAAGGGAAATTGTCCTAAAAAGAGCAACTTCCCTTCTTTTACAGTCTGCTGTTTTACATACTTTCGTATCCTATGCTGCTGCCGGAGTATCTCCAATCAGCTCTTTG
>FR880234.1 GCA_000435195.1 Clostridium sp. CAG:169
GTTATTTTACTCCTTTCGGAGTTCCTTGTCTTCATCATACATGATTCGATTTTAAAAAGCAAGTGAATTTTGATACAAAGTTGTTTTTTGTAAAAAAAGGACAGCTTTCGCTGTCCTATTTTGTGTGAATAAACCTATATTGCAAAGGTTTTAGATAGTAACTTTAAAGGTGATGCCCATTTTGCCGTTTTGAAGGTGGCTGTCTTCAATCGTGACGATTTTAGAAGTGTTCCGTCTATTCCCATAGGAATCACTATAATACAGGGTAACCGTTTGCTTCTCAAAAGGCTTTCCGCTGTACCATGTCTTTCCGGCAGAATTGGTCGGAACAAGTGTCTGCAATGCCGGCAAAACAAACTGTGCATCGGTAATCGGATTTCCATTTTGGTCGATGGCGCGGAAGAAAACCTTTTCTTTTTTCTGTACTGTTTGTTGTGCGGCAGGGTCCTTTGCAGAAATGGATTCATATAACGGAACCGAAGCAGATTTGCACAGATGAAAATTCCGACGTCCTTTTGCATCCGTTTCGTCAAATGTCCTTAGTACAAATACCTCTCCCTCCTGTTCCCAGCAGTATTCTGTCGCGCCGGAATAACTACTGTATACCGGATAGCCATTTACTTCCCGTTTAACCGGCTGGTAATCATATATCGGATTGGCTTACAGTTTTTGCCGCTCCTGCGCAAGCTGATACTCCTGCTCTCCCGAGGGATAATGGCGAAACTCCAGCTTCTGTCCATCCTCCTCAAAATTGACCGATACATAGGTTGGCGTAACCAGAATCTGTTCGATTTCATTTAAATGATCGCACAGCACCTCGGGGAGAAAGAGCTGACTCATGGAGGAAAGAAGAGCGGATTGAGATTGGTGGGAAGCTTTCGTCAAGGAATGTGTTTTAATACAGCTTTGCAGTTGCTCAATGGATTCATACTGGATTCCAGCAATTTCATCGTTGAAACTTTCCGCCCAAACATCCAAATGCACACAGCTCATCAAAAACGCTGTGCAAAGGAGGGCACAAAGTTTTTGTTTTTTCATAGAAATCCCCTTTCTGTCCGCTTGACTTGTTATTTT
>FR880235.1 GCA_000435195.1 Clostridium sp. CAG:169
GACGTATCTGGACTTGAGATATTTTCTGCTTCCTTCAAGAGAGAAGGAAGTGAAAATGATTATATCGGAGCATATCCTAGTCATGCAGATACCCCATCTGTCGCAGAACTCGAAATCTCTCCGTACCTCCCATCGGGAACTTATGTTTTAGATAGCATTTCCGTTACGGATAAAGCTGGGAACATCAGACGTTATAGGGCAGAACCTATCGAGGGACACTCAGAAGAGCTGCCAAACTCTTTAAAAATCACCGTCATCAACGATGACCCTGTGACCCCGCCAACACAGCCGGAAGGAAACAAGCCATCCCGTCCCGGCAGTTCTGCTGGCAACAACTCTGCCAACAGCTCCAACGGTTCCGGTGTCGTCAACTACGAGTCGGAAAAGCCGGACCCTGCTGACAAGCAGGCGGTAAAAGCCTACAACTTCTGGCAGGATGCCAAGAGCAAAATCCGCAAGACGGCAGAGGGCAAGACCCTGCGCCTGAGCGTGCCAAAGGAAATCACCAATCTGCCAGCCAGCGTGATGGAAACGCTGCGAAAGGAAAATGTCAGCTTGCGCTTAAACTGGAACGGCAAGACCATCACCATCCCAGCAGGCAAAGCCCAGCCAAAGCAAAAACTGCGCATCTACTGGACGATGCAGACCTTGGAAAAACTGTACAACGCATAAAAGCGCAACAAAAAAGGAGCCTTCACAGGAAGGCTCCTTTTTATTATCCATTTTTAAGTCGGTTAGATGACCTCGGTGGCGTGGCGGGTGACGTGGCAGCCCAGATTGACCGCTACCGGCAGGCTGGCAACGTGGGTAGGGTAGGAGATGATGTTGACCGCCAGCGCGGTGACACTGCCGCCCATATCCTCGGGACCGATGCCAAGGCGGTTGACCCGGTCGAGGATTTCGCTTTCCATATCGGTGTAGAACAGTTTCTTGTTATAGGTGAACAGGTCGCGGCAGAGCGCCTTTTTGGCAAGCAGGGTACACATCTCGGTGTTGCCGCCGATGCCCACGCCGATAATCAGCGGGGTGCAGGAGCGTCCGCGGTTTTCCTGGACACAGCTGACCACATAGCGGATGATGTCCTCGCGGGTGGCGCTGGGGTGGAACATCTTCAAAGAGCTTGCGTTCTCGCTGCCTGCGCCCTGCGGGATGACCGTCAGGGTGATGCTGTTGCCCGGCACCAGACGGATGTGGACGATGGCAGGGGTGTTGTCCTGCGAATTGACGCGGTTGAGCGGGTCGTTTACCACCGACATCCGCAGGTTGCCCTGCTGGTATGCCTGGCGCACGCCCTCGTTGATGGCGTCCTCAAACAGCTCGCCCACGATGTGTACATCCTGCCCGATTTCGGCAAAGACGACCACCATGCCGGTGTCCTGGCAGATGGGCAGGCTGGTCTGCTGGGAAACCTTGTAGTTGTCGATGATATTTCCGATGGCGCGTTTGCCGTTTGGCGAGATTTCATAGTCATAAGCGGTGTCCAGCGTCAGCTTGATGTCCGACGGAAGGAATTTGTTGGCGCGCAGGCACAGGTTTTTGACGGTGCGCACGATGGTTTCGGATGTGATGATTCTCATGGTGTTACCTCCTTACGATCTTTCCGCCAATCACAACCAGCTGCGGTCTGGCGGCGATGGTCAGCGGGTCCTGTGAAAAAACAGCGAAGTCGGCGTCCTTGCCCACCTTCAGCGAGCCGACCCGATGGTCGATGCCGACGATTTGGGCAGGGTAGATGGTGATGGCAGCCAGCGCCTGCTGGTAGTCCATCCCTTCGCGCACCGCCATGCCCGCGCAGATGGGCAGCAGCCCGATGGGCATGACGTTGTAGTCGGTGCAGATGGCGGTTTTGACCCCATGCTGCGAAAGAACAGCCGGATTGCGGTCGGTGGCATTGGCAAGCTCCGGCTTGCTGCGGGTGGTCATCAGCGGACCGGTGATGGCACAGGCTCCTTCCTCTGCCAGCTCCTGCGCAATCAGGTGACCCTCGGTGCAGTGTACCAGGACATAGTCCAAATCAAATTCCTTTGCCAGACGGATGGCGGTGAAGATGTCGTC
>FR880236.1:0-231 GCA_000435195.1 Clostridium sp. CAG:169
GGTGCAGCGCAGCGCAGCTGCCGGTGCTGCCTTCCAGCAGCAGACCCAGCAGCAGATGTTCGCTGCCGATGTAGGTGTGACCCAGCAGGCAAGCCTGCGAAAGGGCAAGATTGACCGCGTCGTTTGCACAAGAGGTGAATCCGCGGAATCGAAACATAGTACCACCATCCTTACAAGATGAAATTGTGTGTGCCGTGTGAAAATAAAGTGGCACACATTTTGCGGCGGCTG
>FR880236.1:249-2900 GCA_000435195.1 Clostridium sp. CAG:169
GGCTGCTTATACTGTTAAAGAACAGCGGAAAAAGCACAGACCTTTTTAAAAGCGATGCGGGACGACGACACAGAATGATCACGAGCAAAAGTTCCCGACATAGCAGAATATTGGAGGATGTGTGGTATTTATACCGAAGGAAAAGAAAAAACCACTTCCTTCAAAAAAAGAGGAACCGTTTTTCACCGCTCTTCATAGTATGGTTTGAAAACAATGATTAGGGAGGTACTTATCTATGTACAGCAACAACAACTGGTGGATCATCATTCTTATCCTCATCCTCTTCAGCTGCGGCGGCTGTGGCTTTCCTGCGATGAACAACTGCGGCTGTAACTGCTGCGGAAGCTGCTCCGGCAACAACTGTGGCTGCAACAACTCCGGCTCTAACAGCTGTGGTTGTAACAACTGCGGCTGCAGCTGCAACTGCTGCTGCGATTAGTCCGGCAAGACTTTGCCGCAAGGCGGCAAAGAGGACCCGAAGGTATCCTTCGGGTCCTCTTTGTGCTGCCGCAGGATGCTACAAATGACAGTAATCGAATAAAATATGTCGAAAACAAACAATTTGTAAAGAAAAAGCTAGAATAATTGATTTTTTGATATTTTTGCAATATCTTTAAATAGAGAAGATGAAGACAAAGGAGTGGTACGATGAATGAAGTAAAAAATCCAAAGGTAAGAAAGCCGCTGATCTACTATTACATGATGGCGCTGCTGATTATGCTGCTGCTCAATACCTTTTTGTTTCCGGCTTTGTTGGGCAGAAAGGAGGTAGAGGTGGATTACAGCACCTTTACCACCCAGCTTGCGCAGGGCAATATCCAGCAGGTGGAGGTGCTTGACCAGAAGATTGAGTACCTGCTCAACGATGAAGAGGACAACAACATCTACATCACCGGCAACATGGGCGACCCAAAGCTGGTGGACAAGCTGGATGCAGCCAAGGTCATCTACGGCAAGGAGATCGAAGAGCCGATGTCGCCGTTTTTGTACCTGCTGATCAGCGTCGGCGGTCCGATCCTGCTGTTTGCACTGCTGGGACAGCTGCTGGCACGCTCGCTGCAAAAAAGGATGGGCGGAGGCAGCAATGCGATGACCTTTGGCAAGAGCAACGCGAAGGTGTATGTTCCTGCCCAGACCGGCAAGACCTTTGCGGATGTGGCAGGCGAGGACGAAGCCAAGGAAGCCTTGCAGGAGATTGTCGATTTTCTGCACAACCCGCAGAAGTATGAAGCCATCGGTGCCCAGATGCCAAAGGGAGCGCTGCTGGTGGGTCCTCCCGGAACCGGTAAGACGCTGCTTGCCAAAGCGGTGGCAGGCGAGGCAAATGTGCCGTTCTTCTCGATGTCCGGTTCGGAGTTTGTGGAGATGTTTGTCGGTGCAGGCGCTGCCAGAGTGCGTGACCTGTTTGCACAGGCGCAGGAGAAGGCGCCTTGTATCGTCTTTATCGACGAGATTGATACCATCGGTAAAAAGCGTGACAGTGGGATGATGGGCGGCAACGACGAAAGGGAACAGACCCTCAACCAGCTGCTGACCGAGATGGACGGCTTTGACGGCAAAAAGGGCGTTGTGATTCTGGCAGCGACCAACCGTCCTGAAACGCTGGACCCGGCGCTGCTGCGCCCGGGACGCTTTGACCGCCGTATCCCGGTTGAACTGCCGGACCTTGCGGGCAGAGAGGCGATTTTGAAGGTACATTCGCAGAACAAGCAGATGTCGCCGGACATTGATTATAAGGTCATCGCCAGAGCGACCGCAGGCGCTTCGGGAGCCGAGCTTGCCAATATCGTCAATGAGGCAGCCCTGCGTGCGGTGCGCAGCGGACGCGCACAGGTGGAGCAGGCGGATTTGGAGGAGTCGGTGGAAACGGTCATCGCCGGCTACCAAAGAAAGGGCGCGGTCGTCTCCGAAAAGGACAAGAAGATTGTCTCTTACCACGAAATCGGTCATGCGCTGGTGGCAGCGATGCAGAAGCACTCCGCTCCGGTCCACAAGATTACCATTGTGCCAAGGACCTCCGGCGCACTGGGATATACCATGCAGGTGGAGGAGCAGGAAACGCTGCTGATGAGTAAGGAGGAGATTTTGGACAAAATCACCACCTACACCGGCGGCAGAGTGGCAGAGGAGCTGATCTTCGGCTCGGTTACCTCGGGAGCCTCCAATGACATCGAGCAGGCGACCAAGCTGGCGCGGGCGATGATCACCCGACTGGGCATGAGTGATAACTTTGGTATGATGGCACTGGAAACGGTGGGCAATCAGTATCTGGGCGGCGATGCCTCCCTTGCCTGCTCGGAGCAGACCGCTGCCAAGATCGACGAGGAAGTCCGTCAGGTCATCGCACAGTGCTACGACAAGGCAAAACAGATTCTTTCAGAAAATATGCCGAAGCTGCACGAGCTGGCAGAGTACCTGCTGGAGAGGGAAACCATCACCGGCGAGGAATTTATGAATATCCTTAATCTGGCAGACTGAACTAACGCTCGGCGCAAGGACGGGTAGTAGGAGAGAAAGTTAAGATTTCAGAAAGCGATGCCTTCCTCAAACGACCGCCGCGAGAACATCAAGCTGCTGGCTTATACCCGCCCGACAACGCGAAACGGGTGCAAGCTCTGCCTGCTGGACCCCTTTTCACTTGCAAAAGGGGT